>JBDHHL010000061.1:0-13843 GCA_039589375.1 Gemmatimonadota bacterium
GGCTGCGCGCTCTTGGCTTGGGGAGTTCTGCCTCTCGCCGAGACGTTCACGAAGATCACGACGGACCAGACGCTGCTCGAGTTGGCGGACCTCACCCGACCGCCTCTCAGGCAGCTGTCACTTGAGGCGCCGGGGACCTACGCACATTCGATAAACGTCGCCAACGTGGCCGAGGCCGCGGCCCACGGGATCGGAACCAACAGCCTGCTGGTGAGGGTCGGTTCGTACTACCACGATATCGGCAAGGTCGAGAAGCCTCAGTATTTTGTCGAGAACCAGCCGCGCGGCCGCAACCCGCACGACAAGCTGAAACCGGCCACCAGCGCGAACATTGTCCGCGAGCACGTCGAGTATGGGCTGAAGCTGGGGGCGGACACACGGCTGCCCGATCAGGTGCAGGCGTTCATCGCCGAGCATCACGGGGATGCCCGGATCAGCTTTTTCTGGGAGCGGGCGAAAGAGCTCGATCCGGACGGAGAATACAGCCAGAAGGACTTCCGTTATCCGGGTCCGAAGCCGCAGAGCAAGGAGACGGCCATCGTCATGCTCGCCGACTCGGTAGAGTCGGCAGCCCGAGCGTTGCAGGATCCGACGTATGATAGCATCGAGGATCTCGTAGATCGCATCGTGAGATCGAAGATGGACGAGAAACAACTGGATGACGCGCCGCTCACTCTGCGGGAGCTGACGGTCATCAAGGAGCAGTTCGTCAAGGTGCTGACCGGCATGTACCACAGCCGCATCGATTATCCCACCCAGAACAACGACGAGCAGGAAGAAGCGGAGCCGGTAGACCAGGAAGCGCCGTGACGGCCGGCAGGCTGGAAGTCTACGTCAATCGAGTCGATACAGCGGGGCCCCTCACCGACGCTGAAGTCGTCCGGGCTGTGGCGGCCGTAACCGAAGACGCAGGCATAGCGGTCGGCGAAATCTCCGTCACCTTCGTGGATGCGCTGGCTATGGCCGCCCTCAACGAGACGCATCTCGACCGCGATGGCCCTACCGACGTGATCGCCTTCAACCTTTCCGAGCCGAGCGAGCCGCTGGGGGACGTTTATGTCTGCCCGGAGGTCGCGGCGGCATCCGCTCGCGAGTGGGGCGTCGAGTTGCGCGAAGAGTTGCTGCGCCTCGTCATCCACGGTGTGCTGCACGTCGTTGGCTACGATCACCCCGACGGCCCCGAGCGGCTCGAGAGCGAGATGTTCCGCCGCCAGGAAGCGATACTCTCTCAACTCACCTAGCCGTCGAACTCGCGGGACGGGGCGGCAGTGCTCTCGGAGCGCTCCCCGCGGGCCCGTCGTTCTCCTCAGCAGTGGACTCCTCAGGCCTCTTCCGCTACAGTTAGGCCGGGTGAAAGGCCATGGAACTGAATAAAGCCTTGTTGATACGCATCAGGCGGTACCTGCTGACCGGCATCGTCGTCATCGCACCGGTCGGCGTGACCGTCTTTGTGCTCTGGTGGATATTCGCGAGGCTCGATGCGATTCTCGGCCGGATCTTCGCAGCGATCGGAGTGCGTGTCCCCGGCCTTGGCTTGGTGGTCCTGGTCGCGCTCGTGATCGGTGTCGGCTGGGTCGCCCAGCAGGCGGTCGGCCGCCAGTTGATCAACATGGGCCGGAACTGGCTGATGAAGTTCCCGCTCACGAAGAGCATCTACAGCGCGGCCAGCCAGCTGACCGAGCAGATCCTGGGCGAGAAGAAGCGGTTCTTCCGGTCGTGTGTGCTGGTTGAGTATCCCCGCCCGGGCTGCTGGGCGGTGGGCTTCTTGACCAGCGAGGCGGTGGGCGAAATCAGCGAGCTAACGGGCAAGGACGCGGTGGCGGTGTTCATCCCGACCACGCCGAATCCTACGTCGGGCTATCTCGTGTTCGTGCCGCGCACGGACGTGCGGAGCCTGCAGATGAGCGTGGAGGACGGGTTCAAGCTGGTGATATCGGGCGGTGCCGTCACACCGGAACTGGCCGGGCCGGCCGTACAGATCGAAGTGGAGTCGGACGATGGGTAGTGAGGTGAGCGACGAGCTGACCCATAGGTCGAGCGTCGAACGCGTTCGCCAGCTACTCGAGGAGCGCGAAGACGAACGGCTGCGAAGCTACTTGGAGGGCTTCCATCCGAGCGACGTCGCCGATCTGATCGAGTCGCTGGACGAGGACGAGCGTGCGCTTGTTCTCCGCGTGCTTCCGGACGAGATCGCGGCGCAATCGCTTGCCGAGATGGAGGAGGAAGAGCACCCGGAAGAGCTCTTGCTCGCCGACCCGGACCGTGTGCCGGAGTTGGTCCAGGAGCTGTCGGACGACGATGCGGCCGACATCATCGGCGACCTGCCGCCGGAGAAGCAACGCGAGGTGCTCGAGCGGCTTCCGCTGACCGAAGCCGGCGAGCTGAGGGAACTGCTGGCCTACGACGAGGAGTCGGCCGGCGGCGTTATGACGACCGAGGTCGTCGCCGTGACGGAGAACGCGTCGGTCGGCTCGGCCATCGCCGAGATCCGCCGGCACGTGGCCGAGGAAGGGGAGGACTTCTACAGCGTGTTCGTCATCGATGACCTGGGCCGGCTGCGTGGAACCGTATCGTTCCAGAACTTGATCGTTTCGCAGCCGTCGATTCCGATACGCGATATCACCGAGCCGCCGGTTGCCGTCGTTCCGGCCACGATGGACCAGGAGGAAGTCGCGCGCATCATGTCGCGGTACAACCTGGTGTCGGTGCCGGTCGTCGACCCGCTCGACCGTCTGATCGGGCGCATCACCTTCGACGACGTGATGGACATCGTCGAGGCGGAGACCACGGAAGACATCCTGCGTCTTGCCGGTAGCTCGGCGGAAGAGTACGTGCGCGGCGGCGTCGGCGAGGCGATCAGGAATCGCCTGCCGTGGCTGGCGGTCGCGCTGCTGACGACGTCGATCGCCGCGGTGATCATCTACGTCTACCGCGACACGGTCGAGAGCATAGTGATACTGGCGGCCATAATGCCGGTCATCGCGGCGCTTGGCGGCAACGCAGGCACCCAGGCGTTGGCGGTAACGGTGAGGAGGCTGGCTGTATCACCGGAGCGGTCCGGCGCCTGGGGTGTAGTCGGTAAGGAGGTCACCGTCGGTCTGGTCAACGGACTGGCCATCGGGCTACTGGCCGCGATCGTCGGCTATTTTCTCCCGGATGGCAGTTTCCTTCTCGGCCTGGTCGTGATGCTCGCCATGTGGGGCAACCTGATTGTGGCAGGTTTCGCCGGTGCCTTCGTTCCGGTGCTACTGGAGAGGCTGGGCGTCGATCCGGCGGTGGCCTCTTCCGTGTTCTTCACAGCGCTGACCGACATTTTCGGGTTCTTCTTCCTGCTGGGCCTGGCCAGCTGGATCCTGCTGCCGCGTCTCGCCTAGCGGCCGGCGGCCGCCTCTTCGAGCATTGGCCAATAGCGCTGGCAGAAGTCGCAGTTGCAGGAGAGCCCCATCGCGAAAGGATACGGACACTCCTTCCAATCCCGCCCTAGTTCTTTTCTTATCGCTTTGCGGATGCGCTTGTCCAGCTTCCGGAACTTCTTCGATGGGATCGAGTCCAGCAGGGCGCGGCGCTGAGTCGCGTGCTCGGCCAGATCGTGCATCTCCTGCCGGAAATCCTCCCGCTGCCTGCAGGAAGCGCACTTGGCGTTGGGGTGGGACACATAGTGTACGCCGCAAACGGGGCAGAGAGCCATGACTACCTCCGCCGAAGCGAATCGACTGCCGTTTCCAAGATAGCCGGGACTCGCCTCGCGCGCGACCAGCGGCGCCAGTGAATGCTTTGGTCCAGGAGTGATTCCAGCTCGGAGAACGTCCGAGACGCCCTTACAGGCTTGACCACTATGGAACCGCCGGACAAGTTAATCAGTTGTGGCGATGACAGAGTCTAAGTCCAGCCGGCGCGAGCTGCTGGAATCGTTCGAGAAGGGCGAGGCCCGGGCGCTGGCCCGGGCCATTTCGTGGGTAGAGAACTGCCGGCCCGGCTTCGAGGCGCTGCTGAGCGCGCTGCACGAGCGCGTGGGCCACGCCCATCGTATCGGCATCACGGGACCGCCTGGGGCGGGGAAGTCGACACTGATCCACGCATTGGCCCGCGCCGTCAGGAAGAACGGTGAGCGCGTGGGCGTAGTGGCCGTCGATCCCACATCGCCGTTCACCGGCGGCGCCCTGTTGGGCGACCGAATCCGCATGACGGGCGCCTCGGGCGATGACGGGATCTTCATCCGCTCCATGGCAAGCCGCGGGTCGCAGGGTGGCCTGGCGACGACGACCCGCGAGGTAGCCGATCTGATGGACGCGTTCGGGTTCGAGCGGGTGGTCGTCGAGACAGTCGGGGTCGGCCAGTCTGAGCTCGAGATCGCCGAGGCCGCCGACACCACGGTCGTGGTGCTGACGCCCGAGTCGGGCGACTCGATCCAGGCGATGAAGGCCGGCCTGATGGAGATCGCCGACATCTTCGTTGTAAACAAGGCGGACCGTCCCGAGGCTAAACGTGCTGCCGGCGAGCTGAAGACAATCCTCCGCCTCCGCCAGGGCCAGGTCTACGACCGCGTGCCGGCCCATCACGGCATCGACCTCACCCAGCTGGCAAAGCGTCAGGCGGCGAAGGGTGGGGGCGCTGCGGCCGAGGCTGCGCGAGGCCCGGCGAAGAAAGAGCCGGCAGGTTGGCAGATCCCGGTCCTGTTGTCGACCGCGCATACCGGTGAGGGCGTCTCCGAGCTGGTCGACACATTCAACGCGCACTACGCGTTCCTGAGAGAGACCGGCGAACTCGAGGAACGGCGGAGGAAGCGGCTGCTCGAACGGGTGCGCGCAGTGGTCGAGCGCGGCCTCAAGGCGCGCGTCTGGTTGATGGGCCCGGGGACGGCGATCCTCGAGGCGGCTAGAGCGGACCTGGAATCGGGGAACCGGACGCCGTACGATGTGGCTAGCGAGATACTGAAAAGCGTCGGCGACGCTCAAGACCTGTGAACGAGACCCGAGTGCGGGGCGAACCTACATGAGCGAACGGAAGAGACTTTCGGTTAGCGAATTGGCGGCTGAAAATGAGCGGCTGAAGTCGGAGCTCGATCAGCTTCGGCGCGAACGGGCGTCCTGGCTCGGCAGATTCGGCGGCATGCCCAAGCGGGACGATGTCATTTTCGACTCGCTTTCCGGTCGAGAGATCGACCCGCTGTACACGCCGCTGGACACCGGCGCCTACGACCCGGAGTACGGGGACAAGCTCGGCTTTCCCGGCGAGTACCCCTTCACGCGCGGGCCGTACACGACGATGTACCGGACCCGCCTCTGGACGATGCGCCAGTTCTCCGGATTCGGCACCGCAGAGGAGACGAACGAGCGCTACAAATACCTGCTCGACCACGGCCAGACCGGACTCTCGGTCGCCTTCGACTTCCCGACGCTCATGGGCTACGACTCCGACGACGCTCGCTCGGAGGGCGAGGTCGGGGTCTGCGGCGTGGCCATCTCGAGCCTCGCCGACATGCAGACCCTGTTCGACGGTATCCCTCTGAGAGACGTCTCCGTCTCGATGACGATCAACGGGCCGGCGCTGATGCTCTACTGCTTCCTGCTGGCGACGGCGGAGAAGCAGGGCGTCGATCTGAAGGAGTTCCGCGGCACGATCCAGAACGACATCCTGAAGGAGTACATGGCGCAGCACGCCTGGATCTACCCGCCGGAGCCCGCTCTGAAGATCATCGCCGACATATTCGAATGGTCGAGCGTCAAAGCTCCCAAGTTCAACACGATCTCGATCAGCGGCTATCACATCCGCGAGGCCGGCTCTACGGCGGTGCAGGAACTGGCCTACACGCTGAAGAACGGATTCACCTACGTCGAGAAGGGGATCGAGCGCGGTCTCGACGTGGACGAGTTCGCGCCGCGGCTCTCGTTCTTCTGGGACGTGCACAACGACTTCTTCGAGGAGATCGCCAAGTTCCGGGCGGCGCGACGTATCTGGGCGCGCCACATGAAGGAGATTTACGGAGCAAAGGACCCCGAGAGCTGGCGGCTGCGCACTCATGCGCAGACGGCGGGCGTCTCGCTGATGGCGCAGCAGCCCGAGAATAACGTCACCCGGGTCGCGTACCAGGGATTGGCGGCGGTCCTGGGCGGCACGCAGTCGCTTCACACGAACGCGCTGGACGAGACGCTGGCGTTGCCCACGGAGAAAGCCGTCCGTATCGCCCTACGCACGCAACAGATCCTGGCCTACGAGACCGGCGTGCCGAACACCATCGACCCGCTGGCGGGCTCGTACTACGTCGAGTGGCTGACGGACAAGATGGAAGAGGACGCGGAGCGCACATTCGCCGAGATCGACGAAATGGGCGGTGTTGTGAAGGGCATCGAGGAGGGCTACTTCCAGGGCCAGATCGCGCTGTCCGCCGAACGCTTCCAGCACGAGGTGGAGTCGAATCAGCGGATCGTCGTCGGGGTCAACGACTTCACCGGCGGAAACGAGGATCTGTCCATCGATCTCTTGAGGATCGGTCCGGAGATTGAGGAGAAACAGCGGCGGCGGCTGGCCGATCTGCGCGAGCGCCGCGATCAGGCGGAAGTCGATCGAAAATTGGAGCGGCTTGCGGAAGCGGCGCAGAACGACGAGAACCTGATGGAACCGGCGCTCGACGCGGTACGTGCATACGCGACGCTGGGCGAAATCAGGGGTGCGCTTGAGCGGATATATGGACGGTTCAGGGAGCCGGTGTTCTTCTGAGGCTTTGAATTATGAATGTCGAATATCGAACAAGGAATGACCAAGTAGCGTGGCGCGGTCATTTCTGCATTGAGTGTTCGATGTTGGATATTCGATATTGAAACACTTGCAAACACAGGAGCCAGCAATTTCTACTAGCCCCTCTTACCCAGAGATCCGCTTCAACGCGCTGACCGGCGACAGGGTCATCGTTGCCGCCAACAGGGCCGTGCGCCCGAATCTGCCCGACTATTCGGACGCGGCGGAAGCGTTGCCGCACTACGATCCGTCCTGCCCATTCTGTCCCGGCAACGAGAAGCTGGCGGCGACGGAAGTCTATCGGATCCCTGAGGGTCGGGACGCGATGGACCCCGATTGGCAGGTGCGGGCCGTGCAGAACAAGTACCCGGCGCTGGTAGAAGTGCCTGAGCCGGTCGGTGACGATGCGGGCCGCTACCGCTACGCGGAGCCCGCGCTGGGCAAACACGAAGTGATCATCGAGCACACACGGCACGACAAGCCGTTCATCGACTTCGACGATGACGAGCTGTTGCGGGCGATGCAGGCTTACCGGGATCGGTTCGCGGCCGCGGCGCAGGACCCGAGAATCCGCCACGTCGTCATCTTCCGCAACCAGGGGAAGCTGGCGAACGCCACCATCCTGCACCCACACTCTCAGCTGGCCGCACTGAGCTTCGTCCCGTCGCATGTGAAGCGGGTCTTGGAACGTGCGCTGGAACACCGGGGTGCCGGAGGTCATGCGTTGCTGTTCGACATCGTGCAGGAAGAGGTCGAAGAGGGCGACCGGCTGATCGATGCCACGAAGCGGTTCGCGGCGTTCGTGCCCTACGCGCCTTCGCATGATTTCGAGATCTGGGTCGCTCCCCGCTTCGTGCCCCCTCGTTTCGACAAGGTGGACGACGAGACCCAACTGGACTTCGGCCGGGCGCTGCGACGCGCGCTGGCGGCTCTCGATGCGGCGCTTAACGGACCCGACTACAACTACGTGCTCCACACACCGCCGCTGCTCGGCACCGAGAGCGCTTTGCCCTGGTACGTTCAGATCATCCCGCGCCGGACGCTGGCAGCGGGTTTCGAACTGGGCGTGGGCGTCCAGATCGTCGTGACGGCACCGGAAGCGGCCGCAGCGCGTTTGAGGGACGGGCTCGGCTAGTGGCTCAGGCGGGCGAGCCCGCCTGTCCGCCGTGACCGCGATGACCGACCGTCGGGTTGCTGGTGGCTCAGAGCGCAGGTATTATCTCGTCGCGAGCCCCGACTGATAACCGCGATCCCGAAAGTTATGGCAGAACGCAAGATACGCGTGCTGGTCGGCAAGCCCGGCCTGGACGGACATGACCGCGGCGCGAAGGTCGTGGCGGCGGCGCTCCGCGACGCCGGCATGGAGGTCATCTACACCGGTCTGCACCAGACGCCGGAGCAGATCGTACAGGCCGCGGTCCAGGAGGACGTGGATGTCGTGGCCCTCTCGGTCCTGTCCGGCGCTCACATGACTCTCTTTCCCCGCGTCCTCAATCTCCTGAAGGATGAAGGGATGGGTCATGTCCTGTTGACGGGCGGCGGCATCATTCCCGCGGAAGACATGGAGAAACTGAGCGAGATGGGGGTCGGCCGGCTGTTCGGCCCGGGGACTCCGACGACAGACGCGGTGGCCTACATTCGCGAGTGGGTCGACGCGAACCGCTCCGGCGACGAGTGATGAGGCTGAAGGCCAAGGATAAGCCCCGGATGCGCCGTCTGGCGCAGCAGCTTCAGCTGCTCGAGGCCGAGTTGCGAATGGGCGGCGGCCCGAAGAAGGTCGACAAGCAGCACGGCGAAGGGAAGCTGACCGCCCGGGAACGGCTCGACCTGCTGCTGGACAAGGACTCCTACTTCCAGGAAGTCGGGCTACTAGTCGCCTACGATCGATATGACGGCACGGCGCCGGGCGCCGGGGTGGTCACGGGATACGGTCGCGTCGGCGGGCGTGAGGTGGTCGTCGTCGCCAACGACGCAACGGTGAAGGCCGGTTCCTGGTGGCCGGAGACGATTCCCAAGATGCTGCGGGCCCAGGAGATCGCGATGCGCTGCCGCATCCCGATCATCTACCTGGTTGACTCATCCGGCATCAACCTACCGTACCAGGGTGGCGTCTTTCCCGGCCAGTACGGCGCGTCGCGGCTCTTCTATTACAACTCGCTCATGCGGCGCTACATGCGGGTCCCGCAGGTCTCCGCGGTAATGGGGAATTGTATCGCCGGCGGCGCGTACTTGCCCGCGCTCTCCGATGTGATCTTCATGGTCAAGGGCACCAGCTTCATGGGCCTCGGCGGTCCCAATCTGGTCAAGGGGGCGACGGGGCAGTCGGTGGACGCCGAGACGCTGGGTGGCGCCGATACCCACACCAAGATCTCGGGCGTGGCTCATTACGAACCCGAGAACGACGAAGAGTGCATCCGGATGATCCGCGACTACATCGCGGATCTGCCACCCACCGATGGCCTGCCCATCACGATGTCCGAGCCGCGGCCACCGAAACGGCAGCCGGAAGAAGCCTACGAGATCATTCCCGAGGATCATCGCGGCGGATACGACATGCGCGCGTTGCTGGAGACCATCGTCGACGAGGGCGAGTGGAACGAGTTCCAGCCCGAGCGTGCCAGAGAGATGATCTGTGTGGACGCGCGGATCAATGGGCTTCCGGTGGGCATCCTTGCCAACGACCGCGGAGTGTTCAAGGACAAGAAGGGCGGTACTCCCCGGTTCGGAGGCATCATCTACACCGAGAGCGCCGAGAAGAACGCCTACTATATCGAGACCTGCGACCGGCACCGCCGGCCGCTGCTCTACGTTCAGGACGTCTCCGGGTTCATGGTGGGAACCGAGGCCGAGCATTCGGGGATCATCCGCGCGGGCGCCCAGATGGTCGAGGCGATGGCGGTAGCCACGGCCCCGAAGATCGTCCTCACCATCAACCACGCCAGCGGCGCCGGCTACTACGCGATGGCGGGACAGGGCTTCGATCCCGACTTCATCTTTTCCTGGCCCACCGGCCGCATGGGTGTCATGGAGGGCGAGTCGGCGTCAATCGCTGTGCACGGAAGGGCCATCGCGGAGGCGAAGCAGGAAGGCCGCGAGCTGGACGAGGAGACGCAGAAGGCGGTTCAGAAGACTGTCGATACCTACGACCAGCAGCTCGACGCCCGCTTCGCCGCCGCCCGCGGCTACGTCGACGCCGTGATCGTCCCGGAGAAGACCCGCGAGGCTCTGACATTGGCCCTCCGCGCGGCGATCCAGAACGCCGGGCCCCATATCGGTCCCTTCGCGCTGCCCGGGTCGCTGGAATCTCTCCTCAAGTGAGCGAGAGAGTCGTCCGCATCGCCGCCGGGCAGGGCTTCTGGGGCGATTGGCTCGAGGCGCCGGTGCGCCAGGTTCAGGCCGGTCCGATCGACTACCTGGTGATGGACTACCTGGCCGAAGTCACCATGTCCATCCTCCAGAAGCAGCGGAACCGCGATCCGTCACAGGGTTACGCCCGCGACTTCGTACCATTGATGGGCCGCATCCTCCCTACCTGCGTCGAGCGAGGCATCCGCGTCATCGCCAACGCCGGCGGTGTGAACCCGCTGGCCTGCGCCGAGTCGGTCCGCGATCTGGCTCGCCGGGTCGGGCTCGAGGGCCGCGCGCGCATCGGCGTCATCACCGGCGACGACCTGATGGAGCGGCTGGACGACCTTCTGGCCGAGGGGATCGAGCTCCGCAACATGGAGACCGACGAGCCGCTGGAGTCTATTCGCGATGTGATCCAGTCGGCCAATGCCTACATCGGCGCCGAGCCGATGATCGAAGCGCTGCGGCAGGGCGCCGACGTCGTCTTGGCTGGGCGCACGACGGACACCGCGCTGACCTATGCGCCGATGATGTTCGAGCACGGTTGGGCCGCCGACGATTGGGACAAGCTGGCGGCCGGCGTGGTGGCGGGGCATATCAACGAGTGCGGGGCGCAGGCGACCGGCGGTAACACCGGCGTCGATTGGCAGAGCATCGATTACAGTGACATCGGTTACCCGATCATCGAGTCGCGTCCGAACGGCGAGTTCGTGGTGACCAAGCACGAAGAGCTGGGCGGGCGCGTGACGGTGCCCACGGTGACGGAACAGCTGCTGTACGAGATGGGCGACCCGTCCGAGTATATCACGCCGGACTGCATCGCCGACTTCCGCACGATCCGGCTCGAGCAGGAGAGCGAAGACCGCGTCCGCGTGTTCGGTGTGAAGGGTGGCCCTGCCACGGACATGCTGAAGGTATCCATCTCCTACCACGCGGGGTGGAAAGCGGTCGGTCGAATGGTCTATTCCTGGCCGGAAGCTCATGAGAAAGCGCGAGCGGCGGATCGCACGCTTCGCGCGCGTTTCGATCGCGTCGGTCTCCGCTTCGACGAAGTCTACACCGAGTATCTCGGCGCCGGTGCCACGCACGGCCCGCTGGTCGGACCGCTGCCGGCTGATTTGCCTGAAGTCGAGCTGCGGATCGGCGTGAAGCACTCCTCCAACCGGCACGCCGTGGACCGGTTCACCCGCGAGATCGCCTCGCTGATCCTCGCCGGACCGCCCACTGCGACGGGCTTCGGCGGCGGCCGTCCGCGGGTGCAGGAGATGGTGGCGTACTGGCCGGCGCTGATCCCGAAGACCCACGTGCACCCCGAAGTCCACGTGGAGACCGCCTGATGGATGGGGCAGGGGAGGACTGAGCATGCGGGTCAAGCTTCTGGAAGTCGCGTACGCCCGCTCCGGCGACAAAGGCGACACCGCGAACATCGGTCTAATCGCCTTGAAGCCAGAGTTCTATCCTATTTTGGTTAAAGAAGTTACGTGCGAACATGTCAAGCAACATTTCAAGGGTATCTGCGAAGGTCCAGTGGAGTGCTTCGAGTTGCCCAACCTGAACGCCCTCAACTTTCTGCTCCACAACTCGCTGGGCGGCGGCGGCACGCTGTCGCTGCGGACCGACGCCCAGGCCAAGACCTTCAGCGCCGCGCTCCTCCGCATGGAGATCGACATCCCGGACGAGCTGGCGGGTCTGATCTAGTCTGCGCAACAGATGAGCACGACCGGCCGATTGGGCGAACTGGCGCGTCTGTTTCTTAAGCTGGGCTGCGTTGCCTTCGGCGGGCCCGCCGCGCACATCGCGATGTACGAAGACGAGGTCGTGCGCCGGCGCGGCTGGATGTCGGCGGAGCACTTCCTCGACCTGGTGGGCGCGACGAACCTGATCCCCGGCCCGAACTCCACCGAGATGACCATGCACGTGGGGTACGAGCGTGCGGGGCGGGCGGGGCTGGTCGTGGCCGGCGTCTGCTTCATCTTGCCGGCGGCGCTGATCACCGGCGGACTCGCCTGGCTCTACGTGCAGTACGGGACGCTGCCGGCGGCGGCGCCTTTTCTCGACGGCATCAAACCGGCGGTGCTCGCGATCATCTTGGGCGCCGTCTGGCGGCTGGGCCGGACGGCGGTGAAGAGCGCGCGTGTCCTGGCGGTTGGCGTTGCCGTGCTGATCGCAGTCCTCGCCGGCCTAAACGAAGTGGTCGCCCTATTGATCGGCGGGGTCGTGGGGATGTTGTGGCTGAGGCTCGGCAGCGGGCGGGTCTCGGACGGGACCAAGTTGCTGGCTGTACCGCTCGGCACACCGTTCGCCAAGCTCGCGGGGCTTGGATCGCTGGGCGCCGGCCTGAGCGCTGCTGCCGCGGGCGCACCGCTCTGGAAGCTGGGGCTCTTCTTCCTCAAGGTGGGAGCGATCCTCTACGGCAGCGGCTACGTGTTGATCGCATTCCTGCACGGTGATCTGGTGGCCGGCTACGGTTGGCTCACGAATCAGCAGTTGCTCGACGCGGTGGCGATCGGTCAGTTCACGCCGGGCCCGGTGCTGTCGACGGCGACGTTCATCGGGTACGTCATCGCGGGCGCGCCCGGCGCCGTCGTCGCAACCGTGGCGATCTTTCTGCCATCCTTCTTCTTCGTCCTGATCCTGAATCCGCTGATCCCGCGTCTCCGTTCCTGGCCGTGGACGGCGGCATTCCTGGATAGCATCAACGTGAGCGCGCTGGCTCTGATGGTGGCAGTGACGCTGCAGTTGGGGACGGTGGTCCTGACGGCGTGGCCGGCCTGGGTCATCGCCGCGCTCGCCGCCGTGTTGACTCTGCGCTTCCGCGTCAACGCGGCTTGGGTAGTGGTAGGAGCGGCTGCGGCCGGCTGGGTACTCAGCGCAGTGACCTAGAGCCCACCCACAGCGCTATGTTGCTGCCAAGCCCTTCGCTTCCGTGGGAGCCAGCGGCAGGAACTTGAGTCCCATCAGGAACGCAAAGCCGATAATGCCGAGCACGCCGAGAGTCTGCAGCACTTCATAGAAGCTGATGGAGTAGTTGACTATACCCTCCCGGAGTACCGTGCCAGAGACCTCCCAGCCCGGGAAGAGCTCTGGTGGATGGATCAGGCCCGGAATCACGATGAGAAATCGCTCGAATAGTACGCCCACGACGACCAGGGCGGACGAGAAGACCACCCAGGGGACGGAGGTACCGGTGCGTCGAACGAAGAGCAGGATGGCCGGGATGACGCAGCCGAAGATGATCAGACCGAACCAGAACATCAGGCTGTGAGCGCCGCCGAACAGGAAGAACATGCCCGCTTCGCGCGACTCCGCGAGATAGAAGCGGTGCGCGTTTTCGATCAAGAGTACATACAACGTACACACGAGGAAAACCGCCAGGAGCGGTCGTCCCAGCCATATCACGAGCTTCTCGTCCATCGGTCTTCCGGTGCCGCGAAACACCGCGACCTTGACCAGGATCATCAGGGCGGCGCCGGAAGACAGTGCGGCCGCCACGAAACTCGGTGGGAGCAGTGCTGAGTTGTACAGTTCTCGCGGCACGAACGCGAAGATAGCACCGGTGCCGGTGTGGGTCCCGATGGCCCAGAGGCACACCGTGAACGAGGCGATCTTGGTCAGCGCGCCCTTCTCCCTGAACAGCGCCCATAGATAGATGATGCAGATCAACACGTGTCCTGAATACAGCGCCGGGTTGATCGAGAACATCGATGTGACGTTGAGGTATGTGAACGGTTTGACAAACACCCGGTCGATCCTGCCCTGG
>JBDHHL010000062.1:0-13480 GCA_039589375.1 Gemmatimonadota bacterium
TCGGCCATGGCCTGCTGTACCTCGACTCCCTCGATCTTGCCCTGCAGCGTCTCGGAAGTCTCCCTCAGGCTGCGGCTGAGGGCGGCGAACTCGCCACCGTTCTCTCGCAGGAGTCGCTCGAGTTCGGCGAGGGTCCCGCGGAGAGAGGAGAGACTGCCGTGCACGTCGTCGATGGCTGTGTCGGCGAGCAACGACTGGATCTGGACGAGGACCGCGTCGACCCGGGTCCCGACGTCTGCGGCAACATCGAGCAGGCCCGTCTCAAAGCCAGCGGGGAGGGTGTCCCCCTCGGCGACAAGCGTCTGCGAGGTTCCAGGCCTCAGCACGACGAGAACATCACCAAAGAATCCGGCCGACTCGACCAGGACCCTGGAATCGGTGGGCAGCTCCAGGTCGCGGTGCAACCAGAGGCTCACGACTATCCGGTCGGCCGCTTCCAAGTGCACCGAGCGGACCACGCCGACCTCGACGCCGGACAGATTCACACGGTCACCTCGCTCCAGGCCTCCCGAATGATCCAGGACGACGTGAACGGTGTGGCCGCGCTCACCCAGCGGTTGGCCCGTCAGCCAGAAGTACCCCCACGTCAGCAGGGCTGCGCTGATGATCACGAACACCCCGATCCACAACTCCAGTTTCTTGCTGCGCCGCCGTGCCACTGTCGCCCCCTGCTCGCTAGGCCGCGAAGATTGTCTCTTCAGATGGGTTCACGAACTTCTGCACCACCGGGTCATCGCTGTTTCGAAAATCATCCACGGTTCCCTCGAAGCGGATCCTCGCCTGGTACAACAGTGCGACGCGGTCCGCCACCCGGAACGCGTTCTCCAGGTCGTGTGTGACAACGATGCTCGTGACCCCGATGTCGTCTTGCAGTTGCGATATCAATCTGCTGATGATGAAAGCGTTCTCCGGGTCGAGGCCCGTCGTCGGCTCGTCGTACAGCAGATAGCGCTGGTGCCCCGAAAAGGCGCGGGCGATCGCCACGCGCTTCTGCATGCCACCGGAGAGCTCGATCGGATACAGGTCCGCCACCTGCGGATCCAGATTCACCAGGTTCAGGCATTCGGCTACGCGCAGGTCGCATTCGCTCTTGGCGTGACGACAGCCGTCGATGTCCATTCCCAGCTGGATGTTCTCTCCGACCGTCAGCGAGTCGAAGAGGGCGGCCCCCTGGAATACGTAGCCTACCCGCTGGCGCACCTGGTTCAACTGGCGGTTGTTAGCGCTAGGTATCGAGACGCCGTCGACGACAACGTCACCTGCATCCGGCTCGATCAGGCCGATGATGTGCTTGATTAGCACGCTCTTGCCCGTTCCGGACGGCCCGAAGAGCGCCGTTGTCAAGCCCTCCGGCACGTGGATCGAGACATCGTCGAGCACGACATTGTCACCGAACGCTTTGCTGAGGCCAACTATGTCGATCATCGTAAGAAACTCACGCCTTCATTCTTGTCCACGCAGTCCCGCGACAGGGTGCGCGAACGCAAGAACTCCTATCACCCAAAAGCTTTCAGTAACCGTGCCAGAATGGCGTCCCAGAACATGATGGTCACGGTGCCCGTCACGACGACCGATGTGGTCGTGCGACCGACACCCTCCGCTCCGCCGCTGGCCTTCAAGCCGATATAACACCCAATGAAGGTGATGGTTGCACCGAAGACGGCCGCCTTGATCAGCCCGAACCATAGCGCGAATTCGTGAAAATACGTGCGCACGCCGTAAATGAACTCCGCGCTGGTGATCGGGAGCGTCAGAATGGCCCCGAGCCAGCCGGCCCCGATGCCGATGAAGTCGGCAACGACCACGAGCGGTGGCAACATCAGGGTTCCGGCCAGTACGCGGGGAACCACGAGCTGCTCGACAGGGTCCCGGCCGACGGCGCGCAGCGCATCGACCTGTTCGGTCACCACCATCGTGCCCAGCTCCGCGCCGATGCGGGCACCGATACGTCCGACCAGCACGAGAGCCGTGACCAGCGGGCCAAGCTCGGTCAGCACGCTGGCCGCGACCACGCTGCCGACGATCCAGATCGGAACGGTACCGGTGAACTGATAGCCACTTTGCTGGGATGTGACGGCGCCCGACAACGCTGCGACGAGCACGACGACGGGCAGGCTACTGATCCCCATGTCGTACATCTGGGTCAGCAGGGCGCGATAGTAACGCTGCGGTCGAGCCAGCGCGACCAGAAATTGGCCGGCGAGCGTGGCGCTGCCCGCCGCGTGTTGCAGCGACAGCACTACGCCGGCACCTAGAGCTTCGGGAATCCGACGCAGTATGTTTCTAGGCTTGATGGGCGTTTGCGTTGCTGTCTCAGGCATTCTGTGACTGGTAGATCAGCTCGCGCCGCGTCGGGGCCGAGATCGCAGCCGAGCGAGTATCCCCTTGGCCGGCCAGGAAGAACGTCACCTTGTCGGGCCAAAACGAGGCTGATAATACAGAAAAACCCGAGTGCTGCCTAGGGTTCGGGAGGGGCGACGAACTCCTCGATGAAGAGTTCCGGAGAGAGTCTCGACCCCGTGGACCGCTCCAAGAGAGTCTGCCAGTGAAGTGTAGCACCATAGGCGAACACCCGCTCGCGCAAGAACCCGCCGAGCCGTTCACAGTCGACGTAGCCAGGCGTTTTCCCCGAGTCGATCTCTCGGCGCAACGTGGCGCCGAGCTGGGACGCGATCAGCTCGCCGAGCAGGTAGTTGTGGTAATAGACTGGCGCGACCGCCAGATGGATCTTGGCCGCCCAGTCCGGCGCATTCCGGCCCTCCGGTCGTATCACAGCTTGAAGCTCTTCCGCCAGATCCCACCAGTACTCGTCTAGGTCTTCTCGGTCCGGGTTCGCATAGAGCTCCCGCTCGAAGTGGGTCATCACCAGGACCCAGCGTGCCGTTAGCAACTGCTCGAATCGCGAGGCCTCGGCGGCACGAAGGCGCAGGCTCTCGCGATCGTCCAGCCGGGCGCCCGCGGCCCGTTCGAGCCAGTCGACGTCGTATATGAAGCGGTCCATGAACATGGCGATCGCTTCGGTGGTTGATATGTGCGCCGGTTGCCGAAGCGTCCAGGGCAGTTCACGGGGGATGAAGGTGTCGTAAGCCGCGTGTCCCAGTTCGTGAAGGAGAATACCCATCCAGCGGTCATCGTCCTTCACATTGCAGAGGATCCGAACCTCGCCCTCGCGATCGATGTCGGTGCAGAAAGCGTGCTGATCTTTGCCAGCTCGCTCGAACAGGTCGCTGCGATTTAGCACGTCGCGGATCGGCAGTCCGATCCCTTGAAAATAGCGTTCGGTAATAGCGACCAGGTCGCAGCCGCGGAAATGGGACTCGAGTCCTAGCTCCTCGGCTAGCGGCGCCTCTTGGAAGAACGGGTCCTCGTAATGCCAGGGGCGGAGTGCGTTGGGCTCAATGCCGTATCGGGCCGCCAATCGTGCATCGACGGTTGCCTTCGCAGCAATGAAGGGTTCCTCCGTACGCTGCCTCAGGTGGGCGAAAATGCCGAAAAGTTCCTCTTCGTCAATCTCTTGAAGCTCGAGCTGCATCGCGTAGAAGTCGCGGAAACCGAGGGATCGTGCCGCCTCGTTCCGTCTCTTCACTAGCTCGAGAAGCGGGCCCGCGACGCGGCCCGTGATCTGCTTGGAGGCTTCCCAAGCAGCCCGCCGCCCTTTGTCCCCGCGTTCGCTCCGCAGGATGTCGAGGATTTCATTATTGGTGACTTCGCGGCCCCCGATCTGGGCGCGGAAGTTGTAGAATTCCGCCTGAATCTCGTTGCTGCGCGTGACCAGATCGTCGATCACCTCCGCCGGTAGCAGGTTCTGTCGATGATAGATGGCAAGCAGCTCGAGCTGACGCTGGGTGAGCGGACTGAGGAGTTCCTGAGAGTTCAGGAGCTCCGTGATCCGCCGATACCGGGATTCGGAGCTGAGAAACTTGCGCAGGCTTGTTTCGGACTCGGTAGCCTTCGCGATTGCCTCTGCCGTACCGGTCGTACTGGCTTCCCAATGCGCCAGGTTGACCGCTCTGGTCAACCGCTTGAGTTTGGATTCGACTGCGGTCAAGAACTCCTGCGCAACGTCCTCCATCTCGTCAGTCCTTCAGTCGATCCTCACTTCGCGAATGCTGTCGCGATCTCGTCGTAAACGTGCGTCATGATCTCGATGCCCTTGTGATATAGATCGAGAGAGATCCACTCGTTCGGAGAATGCAGGTTGCACCCGGGCAGGGCAAAGCCCAGGAGCAGCACCGGAGTCTCCAAGATCTGCTCGATCATCGGCACGATGGGGATCGACCCACCCTCTCGGATGAAGAGCGGCGAACGCCCGAACACGGTCTCGATGGCGTTTGAAGCGGCCTGGATCACCGGGCCCTCGGGCTCCACGGCCCAGGGCATAGCGCCCGAGTGGAAGTCGATCTCCATCTCCACTCCCTCCGGCTTCAGCGAGCGAACGTAGCTCTCGAAGGCCGCGCGTACCGCGTTCGGGTCCTGATCCGGTACCAGTCGCATCGAGATCTTGGCCATCGACTTGGCAGGTATGATCGTCTTTGCGCCTTCACCCGTATATCCGGACAGCAGTCCGTTCACATCCAGGGTGGGGCGCGTCCAGATCCTCTCTATGAAGTGGACCCCGACTTCGCCGTCACCAAGAGCGGGAGCACCCGTCTCTTGCCGGAGGTCTTCTTCGGTGAGCGGGAGTTCCGCGTACGCCCGCTTCTCCGCCGGGCTCGGATCCTCGACCGCGTCGTAGAAGCCCGGCACGGTGACTCGGCCGCTCTCGTCCTTGAGCTTCGCGATGATGTCGGCCAGCGCGTTCGCTGGATTGACCACGCTGCCACCGTATTGGCCCGAGTGCAGGTCCTGGCCGGGCCCGCTCAGGCGGACTTCCATGTAGACCATACCGCGTAGACCCACCGTGATACTCGGATGCTCGGGCGAAAGCATCGGCGTGTCGGAGATCACGGCCGCATCGCATGCCAGCTTGTCCACGTTGTTCCTGATGAATTCCTCGAGGTTCACGCTGCCTACTTCTTCTTCGCCCTCGATCAGAAACTTCAGGTTCACCGGCGAGGTGCCCTTCCCCTCCCGATACGCCTCCAGCGCCTTCATGTGGATGTGGACCTGGCCTTTGTCATCGGCGCTGCCACGAGCGTACATGTTGCCGCCGCGCACCGAGGCTTCGAATGGCGGTGTCTCCCACTCGTCTAGCGGTTCCACCGGTTGCACGTCGTAGTGGCCGTAAACCAGCAGCGTTGGGGCATCGGGCCCGGCCTCCATGAGCTCGCCGTAGACGACCGGATGGCCCGCGGTGGAGATTATCTCGGTTGCCGCCCCCTGCTCGTCCAGCTTCCGCTTCACCCACTCGGCGCAAGCGAGCATGTCCCCTTTGTGCTCGGACCGGGCGCTCACGCTGGGAATGCTGAGAAACTCGGCCAGTTCGGCTTCGAAACGTTGTCGGCTCTCTTTCAACACCGTCTCCACAGACATGTTATCGCCTCTCCTACCTTAGGTTGTCGGGTTGGTGGACGGCTAAGATAGTCTGCTGGTGTCGGGGCGGCTACACGGATCCGCCGGCAGGAACGGTATTCGGGCTTGGCTTTGCGACCTAAGACGGGCGAAGGTCAGGAGGGCGTTTAGTAGAACTCGGATCGAGGGCGCCCGTGTCGTGGCGCCCTCGATCCCACGTGAGCATGGAATGTGAGGCGTTCAGGTCTTTACGATTCGGTACACTCTCCCGCCAGCGGTCAAGATGTAGAGCTCCCCGTTGGCATCTTCACCGAAGCTCGTGACGTTGTCCGATAGCTGCAGGGTCGGCCAATCTTGCTGGTCGATGGCCCCCCCGTTTGAATGCCTGAAGCTCTTCACCCAGCCAGCGCAGTAATCGGAGTAGAAGTAAAGGCCGCGCGCTTCAGGAACTGCGCTGCCATGATAGACGTAGCCGCCGACCACGCTGCCCGAGCAGTCTGGGTCAGCGGTGTGGGCGTACTCCAGCGCCGGCTCGGTCAGTCCCGTGCGGTCACAATCGGACGGTGGGTTGTGGCACGACCGCCCTTCCATGATGTCCCAGCCGAAGTTCACCCCTCCGATACCGGTAACGGTGCTTTCGACGTTGACCTCCTCGAAGTCGTCACGACCAACGTCGCCGATATAGAGGTTGCCGGTCTCGCTGTCGAAGCTGAAGCGCCAAGGGTTCCTAAGGCCGTAGTCCCAGACCTCGCTGCGCGCCTCCGGGTCGTCCACGAAGGGGTTGTCGGCGGGGACAGAGTATGGGCCATCGCCACTGACATCGATGCGGAGCACCGCGCCGAGAAGGTCGTCGAGGCTTTGGCCGTAGCCACCGGTGTCGCCACCGCCCGCGCCGTTGCCGTCGCCTAATCCGACGTAGAGGTAACCGTCGGGGCCGAATGCGATCATCCCGCCGTTGTTGTAGTCATCGGGCTGCACGACGGTCAGAAGGATGTCGGGCATCGGGTCGGCGACGTCCGGGTCGTCCACAGACGCCATGTACCGCGCGATTCGGGAGTCGCCGCTCAGGTCGATGTAGCTAACATAGAAACGACCGTCGCTCGCGTAGCCCGGAGAGAATGCCATCCCCAACAGCCCCTGTTCGTTGCCGGTGGCGACGCCACCGCTGATGTCGAGGAACGAAGTGTCGAGGAGTTGACCGTTCTTGATGATGCGAATAGTCCCTTTCTTCTCCAGGACGAAAAGTCGGTCATGATCGTTCGGCGGCGAAGTCAGGAAAACGGGATGGTCGAGGTTCGTGGCTACCACTTGCAAAGCGAGGGAGAGATCAACGGGGCCTGCCGGCTCGTCGTCTTCGCACCCGATGAGCGCGGCTCCAAGGCAAGCGATGAGTGCGAGGGGGAGATGCTTGAGGATTGGTACTCTCGGCATGGCTCAACTCCATAGTAGGGCGGCAGTTGCGGCACCAGCTTAAACAACCGCATAAATCTATCATTTTCGACCGCGGAAGCCACGACGAACCGGGCCGTTGTTCTCTCTTGCTTCAACGGCCGGAGATCCCAAGTTTGCCCACACCCCCAGCCGGTCGCAGCTTCCCGAACTCAGTTTCTGGAGGAAAACGATGAAACGGTCAGCACGCGGTTGGTTTCTGCTCTCGCTACTCACGGTTCTTGTGGCATCGCTCAGCTGCTCCTCGGCCCAAGTCCCGGAGGCAGGACCTTCTCCTGCCCCGCCAGCGACACCGGAAGCCGTCACTGAGAGGGCCATCCAGGCGGAGGAGCCGGCTGTCCTTACCGGGGTCGAGGCGGTGGAAGCCGCCGGTCTTGGGAAGATGTGGACCTTCGACAAGCCGCCGATCGACTACCTCGAAGAGCGATATGGATTCACGGCGACGCCCGAGTGGCTCGAACACGTGAGGCTCGCCTCGCTGCGAACTGGCGGCTGCACTGCGTCATTCGTTTCGCCGGGTGGATTGGTGATGACCAACCACCACTGCGCGCGGGGCTGCATAGCGGCCGTCACACCCGAAGGCAGCGATTACATGCAGGATGGCTTTTACGCCGAGTCGCAGCAGGACGAGCCGGTCTGCCCCGGCATGTTCGTCGATCAGTTGATCGATATCGAGGACGTGACGACGCGTGTCGATGCGGCGTCGCGCGCGGCCGCATCGGAGGAGGAAGCGGCTCGTTTGCGGAACGGGGAAACGACCCGGATCGACGAAGAATGTGAAGCCGATAGCGGTCTCAGGTGCCAGGTCGTTTCTCTCTATCACGGCGGCATCTACTCTCTCTACAAGTACAGACGCCGCACGGACGTGCGGCTGGTGTTCGCGCCGGAGCACCAAGCTGCTGCCTTCGGCGGTGATCCGGACAACTTCACATACCCGCGTCACGATCTGGACGTGACGTTTCTCCGCGCCTACGAGAACGGCGAGCCTGTCCAGCCCGAGCACTATTTCAAGTGGAGTCAGTCCGGCGCTGCCGAGGGCGAGCCCGTCTTCGTGACCGGCAATCCAGGCACGACGTTGCGCCTCAGCACGATGGCCCAACTGGAATACTATAGGGACGCCTCCTATCCACGCATCATAGAGAGTCTCGAGCAGCGGCTCGCGGTGCGGCGTGAGCTGGCGGCGGAGGATGAGGCCCGGGCCGTCAGGTACCGAAACGCGATCTTTGGACTCGAGAACTCTCTCAAGGCCTACACTGGCTTCCTAGGCGGCCTCAACGATCCTGAGCTGATGGCGGCGAAGGACTCGTGGGAAACGAGCTTCCGCGCGGCGGTGGCGGCCAAGCCGGAGCTGCAGAGCCGGTACGGGAGCGCCTGGGGTGAGATCGCCCGCATCAATCGCGAACTGATCGAGATCGATGCGGAACGACGTTACGCGACCTTCGGCTACCATCGGCTGCTCACCATCGCTCGCGACATCGTCAGATTGAATGCGGACTTGGCCAGGCCGGAGGCGGATAGGGTGTACGGCGAAGAGGATGTCGCTGGACTGATGAGGAGGATCAATAGCCGGGCTCCCATCGACGTCGAATACGAGCGGCGGTCGCTGGTGCTACTGCTCGCCCGGGCCCGCGAGGTCCTGGGAGCCGACCACCCTTGGGTGCAGGCAGCGTTGCGGGGTCATGAGCCGGAAGCGGCTGCCCGGGCGATCTACGTGGGAACGGGGTTGACGGACCTTCAGGCGCGACAGGCGCTGTTGGACGGCGGCCTGGCAGCCGTGGAGGCATCGCAGGATCCGGCGATCGTCTTCGCCCGGGCGGTGGATGCGCGAGCTCGCGAGCTGGCCCAGTTGATCGCGGAGCTCAATGCCGTCGAGTCGGTGAACGAAGAGAAGGTGGCCGATGCGATGTTCGCCGTATATGGCACGGCCTTGCCGCCGGACGCCACCTTCACGCTCAGGCTTCAGGACGGAGTCGTCAGAGACTATCCGTACAACGGCACTCGCGCGCCCTACAAGACGACTCTATACGGCCTGTACGACCGCGCCGAGTCCTTCGACTACAGGCCGCCGTGGCACCTCATGCCGCGCTGGATGGAGCGCAGGGAGCAGCTCGATCTCTCGACGCCGGTCAACTTCGTGTCGACCAACGACATCGTGGGTGGCAATTCGGGCAGCCCGTTGATCAACCGGGACGCAGAGGTCGTCGGCCTGGCGTTCGATGGGAACATCGAGTCGCTACCTGGCCGGTTTCGTTACTCTGACGAGGTCAATCGCTGCGTAGCGGTGCACTCGATGTACATCATAGAGGCTTTGAGAAAGGTGTATGACGCCGCCGCGTTGGCGGACGAGATCCAGGGTGTGAACTGACTCGAGGCCACGACATGGAAGAAGCGACCAAACGACGCAGGCTCTCGCCCAAGGCGTACGAAGAGGTCCCAGGCGACCAGTACGAGCCGTACATCGCGCCGGACATGGCTCCAAGGGAATTCACCGTGCGCGCCGTCGTAGTGGGCGCGGTGTTCGGAATCATGTTTGGAGCGGCGAACGCCTATCTGGGGCTCAGGGTAGGCCTCACCGTCTCCACGTCGATCCCCATCGCTGTGATGACGGTGGCGGTCTTCCGAGCGTTGCAGGGTGTTTGGGGCCGGTCGACGATCCTCGAGCACAACATATCTCAGACCGTTGGGTCTGCGTCTTCCAGTCAGGCTTCGGGGCTCATCTTCACGATCCCCGCCCTTTTCTTGTGGGGGTTCAGTCCGGGCGTCATCAAGCTGCTGGTCATCGCGCTGGCCGGCGGCCTCCTCGGCGTGCTGTTCATGATCCCGTTGCGACGCTTCTTGATCAAGAACGAGCATGGAAAGCTGCCGTACCCCGAGGGGACGGCGTGCGCTGAGGTACTGGTTGCGGCCGACGCTGGTGGCAGTCAGGCGAGCAACGTCTTCGTGGGACTTGGGATCGGGGCGCTCTATCAGTGGCTGATGCGGGGGTTGGTGCTTTGGCCCCAGGACGTTTGGCAGAAGGTGCCCTTCCTGCCGAGAGGTGAGATCGGGATGCGGGTCAGCCCGGCTTTGCTGGGAGTCGGCTATATCTTGGGCGCCCGCATCGGCTTGATCATGGTGGGGGGCGGCGCCATCGCTTCGCTGATCATCATTCCCGGCATCGTGATTCTTTTTGGTGATGCCACGACGCCGATGTATCCTGAGACGGAGAAGTTGATCTCGGAGATGAGCCGCGGCGAGCTGTGGCACCGCTATATTCGGTACCTGGGAGCGGGCGCCGTGGCCGCCGCGGGCATCACGACGTTGATCCGCTCTACTCCGATGATCATCGCCTCGTTCAAGGAAGGGCTCCGCGGGCTGCGCTCGCGAATGGAGCGAACAACCGTCGCCGCAATCGTCAAGCGGACGGATGATGACCTGCCTCTGAACGTCGTGATGATCGGCGTAGCCGTCGTCGTCCTGCTGCTCGCATTTCTCCCTCAGGTCTTCGGCGTGTTCGAGTTGTACGCGGCCCGATTGCTGGGAGCGCTGCTGGTGGCGGTCTTCGCGTTCTTCTTCGTCACGGTGTCCAGCCGCATCGTTGGCCTGGTCGGCGTAACCTCGAATCCCACCTCCGGTATGACCATCGCCACACTGCTGGGAACCAGCCTGGTATTCTTGGGGCTCGGGTGGACCGACGATGTGGGCAAGGTCGCTGCGCTCTCGATCGGCGCGGTGGTAGCGATCGCGGCGTCGATCGCGGGCGACACCTCTCAGGACCTCAAGACCGGCTTCTTGCTAGGGGCCACACCGAGGCGCCAGCAGACCGGCGAGTTGATCGGAGTGCTCACGGCGGGATTCTTCGTCTGCGCTAGCCTGCTCGCCCTGGAACAAGCGTACGGGTTCGGTGGGGAGGAGCTGCCAGCCCCCCAGGCGAACATGATGATGCTCGTCATCGACGGTGTCTTGTCGCAGGAGATCCCCTGGGGGTTCGTCCTCGTAGGCGTTGGGCTCGCCTTGCTGGCGGAGATCTTCCGAATACCGTCGCTGCCGTTGGCAGTCGGTATCTATCTGCCGATCACTACGATGATGCCGATCTTCGTCGGTGGGATGATTCGGAAGGTTCTCGAGGATCGTGAGACGGATGCGGAATCGAAGCACCAGGTTCGAGAGCAGGGGGTGCTGTACGCGTCCGGACTTGTCGGCGGCGTGGGCATCATGGGCGTCACCATCGCCTTCTGGGCGGGGATCGTAGGCGAAATTCCTGAAGGCTTGGGATACGAATGGCTTGGCCCGCTGGCCAGGTTCTTGTCGCTGGCGGTGTTTGTGCTGCTGGCAGTCCTGCTGGTTAGGGCAGCGCGGCGACGGTTCGGTGACGTTTAGCGGTAACGGCAAAGCAGTCTTGCTGTCCCGTTGGTCGGACGCCTAAGTTCAATACTATGAGTGACCAGGAGGTGGGGCTTCCGGCCGGCGGGCCGGGGGGATCATCGCAGGACCTGGAGCGGGTCGGATTCCTGACCCGCCTGCCAGACGGCCAGGAGCTTTCCCTCGGCTTCGGTTGTCTCCGCGTAGGCAGGCAACGGCGGGCCGATCTTGTGATCGGCGAGAAGACGGTTTCGCGTCATCACGCCGATGTCTGCTACGAGAGTGGCCGTTACGTTCTCTACGATCACAGCACCAACGGTACCTGGGTCAACGGTACACTCGTCGTTGTCGCCCAGCCGCTCCGGGACGGCGACACGCTTCGCTTCGGCGAGATCGAGTTCCGTTTTGCGGTGAAGACGGTGCCTCGGCAGGAAGCGGTCGCGGCGTCGGCCCAAGACGTTCCGACCGGTATCGGCAAGCGCTCGACCCTCGTGATGAAGGGTGGCAAAGGCCAGCGCAAGAAGGGGCTCGGCAAGCTACTGATCTTGTTGGCGGTGGCAGTGTTGTTGATCGCGGGTGTGGTAGTGGTGATCTACTTCTTCTTCCCCGGTATGGTCGACCGGGTCATGTCCTAACGTCGGGGCTGCGACTCCAGATCAACAGGTTTCTCCGTGATCGAAGACTCGGCGTCTGCGCCGTGCTCGATCAACTCCATCTTGCCATCTGCCTGCAGCAACTTCACCAACCCGAACGGGACATCGGCGATCCATACCTCGTCTGTCTTCCCGCCGCCGGCGCGATAGTGACGCGCGCTGAACGTCCCGGCCGGAACTGTCACCTGCTCCAGTCCCAACTCCTCGGCGGACGCACATTGCTTCTGCCAGCTGCCGCCTGTCTCGGCCTGCGCACCGATCTGGTCCAGAAGGTCCTGTGGTACCTGCCTGGCAGGCGCACCTGGCATCTTGACTATGTAGCCCTTGAGGTCTTGGTGCTCGAACGGGTAGTAGGGAACGAGCATCTGCACGATGACGTTCTCACCGATCTCCGGCGGCGCGCTGACGACTTCGATCCAGTAGTGTGTTCTTCCTTCTACCGGCTCTGACCCCACAACGGCGAAGCGAATCTCCATTCCTTCACCTGCTGAGTTTGTGAACCGCACTTCGGCGTAATGTCCTACTTGCGGGTTCGGATAGAAGTCCGGGCACGGTCCACCTGCGGCCTGCGCCAGAAGAGTACCCGCCACGGCCGGGTACACGAGTGCTAGAACGAGAAGCGCGCGCGATTTCATGGGATGTTCACCCGCTGGCCGGGCATCTCCTGTTTGGAGGCGAGCATCGCTGGAGGTCGAATCAGCATGAACTGAAAAGTAGATCGGTGCCCGAACGCGGGTCAACTTCGAACGGCCCTGGTACGTCGCTGTGCAGAGGTCCGGCTGCGTTCGGGGATGATCGCAGAATCAAAGCGGGCGGCCCCTGGGGACCGCCCGCTCGTACCGATGGAAAGATGGCAGTACTAGAAGAAGAATATCACTCCCACAAGGCCGAGCCCGAAGGCGAACAGGCCCTCCATCACCACGAACGCTTCCTCCAGCGCCACGAAGATGTTGGCCAGAGCGATGAGCTGTCCCTGCGTGAGGGGGTCACCCTGGGCGTTGTTCAGCTGAACGGTATCCTGCTCGATATTGCCCGTGAAAGTAGCGACCAGGATGTCATCGAAGAAGATCCCGCTGCCACCGAGGATATCGCCGGTAGCAGCGATGGTGAGAATGAACAGGATCTCGTGCGCGCCGTCGCTGATCGAAGCCTCGAGCGTACTGCTGCCGCCGAGCGTCTCACTGAGGTTGAAGTTGACGGCCAGTACGTTCTCGACGCTAAGCGTGAAGTCGGCGTTGAAGCCGGTAGTTTCGGAGCCGGTGACCTGGAAGTCGAAGTCGAGTTGGTCGGTGCCGTCTGATAGGAACCCGTTGACGAGCAACGTGCCGCCGGTTTCCGAAACGGTGCCCGTGACGCCGTAGCTCACGACGGGTGTCACCGTGCTAACATCCGTGATGAAGACGGCGAAGGTTATGTTTATTGTCGCCGGGCTGATATCGAAGACGCTCTTGTCGATGAGGTCGAAGTGGCCGACCGGGTTCAGATCGGTGGCGTTGTCGTACAGGATGAAACGAATGCCGTCGGTCGGTGCGCCGGGAAGTTCTGAGGCCTCGTACTGGCCGCTCGTCGGATTGTAGACGAACGTC
>JBDHHL010000063.1:0-13228 GCA_039589375.1 Gemmatimonadota bacterium
GCGGCCGCCCTCGTCGACCCGGGCCAGGAACGGATTGCCAAAGAAGCTGAAGGCGATGGAATCCATCGCCACGCGCACGATGGCGTTCGGCTGCACCCGGCCCCTGCCGGCTGACAGGAAGCTCACGGGGAAGCTATCGGCACCAGCAGCCATCGCCTGCGACAGGGCCTGCTCTAAGACGGCGAACGCGATCGGCGTCTTCCCAACCGTCGGGATGACACCTTCGGGAACCGCCACCCGCGTGGTCCCCGGGTTTCGCCCGCCGACGGTCTCTATCGTAGCGCTGTCGCCTTGAACGGTGATGGTCTGCTCCACCGGCGGCGGCCCATCCGGGTTCTCCGGCGGCGTGCTCCAGCTCACGTGCATGTTGCCGATCGTGCCGTCCGGCGCGAGGGTCGCCTGGTACTGTGCCACACGCGTCGCCGGCGCGCGTATCAGCAGCTGGCCCTCGAACCCGGCCTCCATACGCGTATACAACTCGACCGACATCGTGTCGGTGCCGAGCCGCTCGATGAACGCCTGCCTTTCGTCTCCCGCGTCCGTTCCAGTCGCACAGGCAGACATCAGCCCGCCCACGCCCAGCAGCGCCAGGTTGCGGGCCAGATGTCTCAGCGCGAGGGCGCGCCTGGGGCTAATCCGTCTGGACATGCTCCCTCCTCTTCGGTCTTTGCGGATCGTCCGGTTTCCCGTTGAGTCGCACATGTTGAGCGCTCACAGCGAGCTCGCGCAAGGCACAGCCCTTCTGCGACCGATAGCCGCGAGGCACTGCTCGAGACCTACGAGTGTGGAGACCATGCCACTCGTCAGACCTGTAGCGCCAAGGCACACCCAGCGTAATCCCTTCTAGTACAATCATTTAGCTTGGCACGACCTGCTAAGCGTTCTTCCCGCAAGGTTGAATAGGAGCGCCGCCCGGGGGGCGCTTCCTCACTAACTGCTGCCGCACCCACAATGGTGAGCTCACCCTCTGTCTTCTCCAGTGCCGCGCGCCGCATGCTGCAGGCTTCCGACGCAACACTCCCATTGCGTTGTCCTCATGCTACGATCCGTCGCCCGGCTTCCGGTCCCCGGCGGAGTTCCTAACGGCGGGCCCTGCAAAGAGTTCAAGCCAATGCCAGGAATTTGCACAGAGCTTGCACGTCAGCGAGCCGGGCGTGCCATGATTGCGACGCTCCACACCCTGGTTTGACGCGGTGCGCCATCTCGGCAGGCGTGTCGCAGCGGCGGTGGACGTCCCGCCACCACCGCCGGCATTCCTGCTACCCGCCGATATCAGAGCCTTCCCGCCAAAGTCACCGGACGCTGTTCGTCAGCCTGGTACGGTCAGATGCTGAGATCCCGCCGAGGGTGCGCTGTCGGGAGAGGCGCATTCGAGAGAGGAAATCGAAGTAGCTGCTTGACTTGCCTCGGAGGTGTCGTATGAGGAGGGATGTTCGCTGGGCTCCGCTGGCCTTTCTGGTCGGCTCGCTCATCTGGGGATGTCGGAGCGCGCAGTCGGAGGTCCCAGACCTGGAACGGGCCGCGGAGCAACCGGGAATCGTGGCGCCGGGCGGAACCGGACCGCTCTTCGGCGCGATCTCCTCCACGACCGCCGACGGTACCCTAGTCACTGAGGACGCGCGCTACCGTCACAAGGCCGAGGTATATCTGGCGAGCGGGGCCGGACCCTACTCTCCGCCGACGGCCCGCGGATTGCCGGAGGGCGACTACTTCTTCCAGGTGACCGATCCGAGCGGAGAGCACTTACTCTCCGAAGACCACTTCTCGTGCCGCAGGCTCCACGTCAATTCGCAGGGCGCCATCGACTTCGTCTATCAGGGCACCAACTACGTCAGGCGGAAGTTGATGTGGAAGGCCGAACCGTGCCAGCACGAGTTCGCAACGCACGTCGATTACTCCGAACTAGGCACGACCACCGTCCAGCTTCTTCCGTACGATGACACGCCCGATGACGGCGGCGCTTACAAGGTCTGGACCACGCGCGTCGAAGACTACGTCGGTGAACCAGTCCGCTGCAGCGGACCCGGCGGATGCAATGTGAACGGGGCGGGCCTCGAGGCCGGCGCTTTCCACGGCTTCATCCCCCGGCATTCCAAAACGTACACCTTCAGAGTCCCGTCGAGCGGTCACCTCGAGCCGTCGGCGATTACCGTACGCAGGTTCCACGACAAGAACCTGAACTGTACACGGGATCCGGAGGAAGAAGACATCGCCGGCCCGGCCGTGCAGGTCACCGAGCCGTCCCTAGTGGTCAATACGCTGTACGCTCCCGCGACGATCGTCGCCGGCGAGCCGGGTACCTACACCTTTGTCGAGGAGGCTCGCGAGAACGCGATCCAAACCGTTGGAATCCTGGACGGGATCACCGTCTCGACGTACCCCGACGCCGACCCAATGGTGGCCGTGCTCGTCGAAGCGCCCACCGAAAATCCAAGCGCCCACGAGGTCGTGTTCGGCTATGCCGGATCGGGCCTCATCAGGGCCTGCAGCATCTATGACCGCGACCACGATGGAGAAGCGGATGCCCGGGAGCCCGGCCTCTCCGGCTGGCGCATCGAGCTCACGGGAATCGATGCCCGGGGAATGCCGGTCGGCCCCCTCGTCAGGACCACCAGCGCCGATGGCTGCACGGCCTTCATCGACCTGCTACCCGGCGACTACACGGTCACGGAGCACGTACCTGTGCCAGGAGCGCTGGCACCGCAGGGCGCCACGTCCCAGAAGGTGGCCATCGAGTCGTCGTTGACCGATTCCTACGTGTCCGGCACGGCGGTCACGGTCCGCTTCATGAATCGGTCTAGGTGACCGACAGCGCTGACCCACTAGACCTCGCCGCCCCACAAACCAACCAGGCGCCGGTCACCACGTGGCGGAGTGCCGACAGGCGTAGATCGAGCGCCACGTCGAACGGCCCGAACAGCGCACGCACCATCCAAAGTTCATGAATCTCAACGATGTTCGAGCGCGTGCCGGCGTCGTGCGAACGAGCATAGTTGTTGCGTTCCATACCATTGCCAGGAAGTACAGGGGAGGAAGACGGCTGGTTCTACCGCATCGTGAAGCGCGAGGCGGTAGGCGGCAGCTATGCCTCGAGTGGCCCGCACCGACGCGAGTCGGGCCGCAAGGCAGTCGTATGAGTGTGCTCGGAGAACCTGCGCAGTAACTGTTCTCCGTTCATCCGCCAAAGAGGATGAGAACGATGATATCGCCGATCTCCGAACCTGCCGGTTCTCAATCCCCGCCGCGACCACATACGTGTTGGCCGTCCAAGGCCCAGCGGAGCCCCTGGCGTCCTTCGCTCTCGCTTGGCCTCGCCATCGCAGCCGCCTTGCTGGCCGGCTGTAGCGAGGACCGGACGGCCGACTTCACAGAACCGATCGATCCCACCGAAGGCGCGGCTTTGAGTGCCGAGGCAGCTCAGGAGAGAATAGTACCGAACCAGTACATCATAGTATTCCGCGACGACGCTCCGAGACCGTTCCAGCTCGCCCAGGAGATGGCGGCGTCGCACGGGCTGACGGTCCGTCATACCTACGGCAACACGATCAAGGGGTTTTCGGCCGTCGTGCCGCCGGGGCGTCTCGCCGCCCTGGAGCGGCATCCACACGTGAAGTCGGTGGAGCCGAATTTCTTGATGCACCTATACCCCGAGGCGTCGAACTCGGCCGCCGCGCCTCCTAAGCCGCCCGCCGCGCCCCGCAACCTGTACGCGCGGACCTTGGACTGGCAGCAGATCGACCTCACGTGGCTGGACAGATCGAAGAACGAGGATGGCTTCGAGATCCAGCGGCGGACCAGCGGCGGAGCCTATACCACGATCGCGACCACAGGCCCGAACACAACGTCGTTCAACGACACGCCGCTCGAGCCCAGCACGACCTACACCTATCGGGTGCGGGCGTTCAACGGGAACGGCGACTCGCGCTGGACCAAGGAAGCGAGCGCGACGACGAAACCTGCGCCACCGATTGCTCCGACGTCACTGACGGCCACGACTGTGGACCACCAGCGGATCGATCTCGCCTGGACCGACAACTCGGGCGACGAGACAGGGTTCCGGATCGAGCGCAAGACGGAGCCGTCCGGGACCTTCGCTTTGATCGCCACGGTCGGCGCAAACGTCACCAAGTACTACAACACCGGCCTCCAGTCCGGCACCACCTATACGTACCGCGTTCGGGCTTTCAACGCGGGCGGCGATTCCGAGCATTCGAACGAGGTGACCGCGTCAACCGACGTGGCAACGCTCCCAGTCGCTCCCAGCGATCTCGTGGCGACAACGGTAGACCACCAGCGAATCGACCTCACCTGGACCGACAACTCGACCGACGAGACCGGTTTCCGCATCGAGCGTAAGCTCGAACCCGCCGGATCGTTCGCCTTGATCGCTACCGTGGGCGCCAACGTGACCAAGTACTACAACACCGGCCTCCAGGCCGGCACCACATACACCTATCGCGTCCGGGCCTTCAGCGGAGTGGGCGAATCCGAGAACTCGAACCAGGCCACCGCTACCACCGATGCGGCGACGACTCCGGCCGCACCAAGCAACCTCGTCGCGACGCCCGTGAGCGGCGAACGGATCGATCTCACCTGGACCGACAACTCGACCGACGAGACCGGCTTCCGCATCGAGCGCAAGACGGAGCCGTCCGGCACGTTCGCTCTGATCGCCACAGTCGGCGCCAACGTGACCAAGTACTACAATACCGGCCTCCAGCCCGGCACCACTTACACCTACCGGACCCGGGCTTTCAACGGAGTCGGCGACTCGCCCAACTCGAACGAGGCCACTGCCAGCACCGGACTGCCGCCGGTCGCACCCAGCGACCTGGTGGCGACGACCGTAGATCACCAGCAGATCGATCTCGCCTGGACCGACAACTCGGATGACGAGACCGGTTTCAAGGTCGAACGCAAGCTCGAGCCGTCGGGAGCCTTCACGTTGATCGCCACGCTCGGGGCCAATGTGACCAAGTACTACAACACCGGTCTCCAACCCGGCACTACCTACAGCTATCGGGTCAGCTCCTACAATGCGGCTGGGGATTCGCCGGCTTCCAACGAGGCAACCGCCACGACCGCTGCGGCGACAACACCTACCCCGCCCAGCGATCTGGCGGCGACGGCGGCAGACCACCAGCGGATCGATCTCACCTGGACCGACAACTCCGACGACGAGATCGGTTTCCGCATCGAGCGCAAGACGGAGCCATCGGGGACGTTCGCCGTGATCACCACGGTCGGCGCCAACGTCACCAAGTATTACAATACCGGCCTCCAGCCCGGCACCACGTACACCTACCGGATTCGGGCCTACAACGGGGTCGGCAACTCGCCCTACTCCAACGAGGCGACGGCCGCAACCGACATCGCGACTCCGCCGGCCGCGCCCAGCGACCTCGACGCGACGGCATTGAGCCAGGTGTTGATCCAGCTCACATGGACCGACAACTCATCCGACGAGACCGGTTTCAGGATCGAGCGCAAACTGGAGCCGTCAGGGGCCTTCGAGCTGATCACGACCGTCGGCGCCAACGTGACATGGTACTACAGCACCGGCCTCCAACCCGGCACCACATACACGTACCGGATCCGAGCCTTCAACGGGATCGGCGAGTCGGAGAACTCGAACGAGGCAACGGCTACCACCGATCCGCTACCGGCGCCGCCGGCCGCGCCCAGCGACCTTGCAGCCACCGCAGCCAGTCACCAGCAGGTCGACCTGACCTGGACCGACAACTCGGCCAACGAGGACGGGTTCAAGATCGAGCGGAAGCTCGGCCCCGAAGCCTCGAGCGACCCATTCGCAGAGATCGCCACGCTCGACGCCGATATGGTTTCCTTCGGCGACAGCGGCTTGCAGCCGGAGACCGAGTACTGCTACAGGACCCTGGCGTTCAACGCGGAGGGTGACTCGGACTTCTCGAACACCGGTTGCGCGACTACCGACGCGGCACCGCCACCGCCCCCGCCCGGGTCGTGCGCCGACACCGGTAACCATGACCCACTGGACGGAACCTTCGATCTCTGGAACATCGTCAGGGTGAGGGCGAACCTGAACGCGAAATGGCAGGCGACCCAGCAGGCCGGCTGCGAACTGACGGTCGATTTCTACGGGCTCGATTCCGGCGTCGACAGCGATCACCCGGACCTGAACGTCGTCGAGGTCCAGAACTTCGTGGCCTCCGAGCCAAGTGCCACCGGCGAGGACGGTCACGGGCACGGCACGCACACAGCGGCCACCGCTGCGGCCATCGACGGGAACGGAGGTGTGGTGGGAGTGGCGCCCGGCGCTCCGGTGCACGGTTTCCGCGTTTGTACCGATGCCGGTGACTGCCCGATCGACGATATCATCGCCGGCATCGACGAGGTCACCGCCCGCAAGCTCGCGAGCCCCGATCAAGCGATGGTCGCCAACATGAGCCTGGGTGGCGACCCGAGCGATGCGCTCGACACCGCCGTACGCCGCTCGGTCAACGCCGGCGTCGTCTACACGATCTCCGCCGGCAACGGGCTTTTCGGCTTCTGTTTCTTCCCGAACGACGCGCAGGGCCACTCACCGGCCCGTGTGGGCGACGACGACATCAATGCCAACGACGGCAGCAACGGCGATACCAGGCGGGTGAACGGTACCTTGACCGTCACGTCCAGCGACCAAGAAGATCAGGACGTGAACTGTAACTACGGCAATCCGGTCACGGTCGCCGCACCGGGAGAGGATATCACATCGGCCTGGATAGACGGTGGCTACAACACCATCGGCGGCACCTCGATGGCGGCGCCACATGTCGCCGGCGCGGTGATCCTCTACCTGCACGATCATCCCAACGCCACGCCGGCTCAAGTCGAGCAGGCGATCCTCAACCTGCTCGACGCGTGGACGACGAACGATCAGCCGAACGCTAGCGGTCGCCTGAATGTGGAAGAGCTGTAGGCGCGGCCTTCAGTACCTCTAGCGAAAAGGGACTGCGATTACGCAGTCCCTTTTCTTGTGTGTGGGGCACGTTCGGATGCCCCACCGCAGTGAGCGGCCGGCCGTGTCGGTCACTTCCAGCGCACAACGCCCACCTTGGCCAGGTCGTCCAGATAACGCGCCACGACCGCGATCGTGGTCGGGCCGAACTCGGCGCTCAACGCGTCGCGAATCTCGGTTACCGTCCGCCTGCCGTCGATGAAGTTGACGAGCTCGAAGCGCGCGCTGCCGCCCAGCGTGAACTCGCGCGACGAGTACCACGCCGCGTCTTCCGGCGATAGCTGGGTCGCAGGGAGCCCGAAATCCAGCGGGCCACGCGTCAGCCGCACCGGCACTCGGTTGTCCGCCGCCTCCGTCCGCTCGGACCGGGTCGCGCCCCTGCGCGGTTGCGCCGCCTGCTTCTGCAGCATCTCCAGAAGATCCCGCTCCTGATTCGAGAGCTGCTTCTCTACCGCTCTCACCGTCTCACTCACGGCGGCGCCGTCATTGAAGTAGAGGACCGACCGCACCGCCTGGCGCTCCCACTCGCCGGCGTGCGTCATCGTGTTGCGTGCCTCGAACCACGCCTGGTACGGCCCGATCTCCGGCATGTCCTTCATCAATCGCCCCGCTCTCCGCGCCGCCGAACCCAGTCGCGCCGCACTGTTGGCGCCAACCAGATAGACCAGGTCGAGCGCTTCGTCTTCCGTCAGGTCCGACAGATAGAGCAACGCCGAAGCAGAGATGATCTCGCTCCGTTCCAGCTCCACCGGATCGACCTTGTCGGGCGTGTCCTCCGAAGTGTGATGGGTGTAGTCCGAGTGTCCCACCATCATCCCGGGGATCTTGCGATCGATGAACATCATATGATCGCTGCCGCCGCCGTACGGCGTCAGGCGATAGTTGAACTCGGATAGGCTGCCGCGCGGCGTCCGCACGTTCATGCGGGCCACCATCTGCGCCATGTTCTCCACCACGTCGTTCAGCGCCGAAGGGACCGAAGCCGGCGTGCTGGTGATGTACATGCGGGAGTGGAGCAACTCCAGGTCCTCGCCCACCATGTCGAGGTTGATGTGCGCAAGGTAGCTCCCGCCGAGTTCCGGCCCCGTCATCTCCTCGTGCCCATCGATGTAGGCCATTGTTCCATTCCACTCGGGCACCCAGAGGAACAGCAAGGTGCGCTTGGGCTGCGGCAGACGCCCATCGGCGATCAAGCTGTTGAGCGTGACCGCCATATCGAGCATGGCACCGGAACCGCTGGCGTTGTCGTTCGCCGATTCTTTCGGATGGTCCAGATGCGCGGCATAGACCAGCACTTCGTCCGGTTTCTCCGAGCCCTCGATACGCGCGACGACCACATCCATGAAATAGGACTCGAGGCCGATCCCGGCGGCGCGCCCGTGCATAACGACCTTCTCGCCCGATTCCAACAACCGCCGCAGCCGCTTGCCCTGACGGTTGGTGATGTTGAATCCGAAAGTCACGTGCTCCAGCTCTTCGGTCAGCGGCCACATACCTGTGTACTGCAGCATGTCCGGGTATTCCTGAGCGCGATAGTCGTCCAAGTAGCAGACCACAGCGGCAGCGCCGTACTTGATCACCGCGTGCCGGTGCACCTCGCCGCCATAGCCGGTGGCCAGCACGAACTTGCCCCGCACGTCCTTGCCTTCGTAGTCGGCATCGCGGGTGCCCGAGCCCACCCAGACCAGTTCGGCCGTCACATCGCCGGGGTTCGAGTAGGTGATCAGGCTCATCGCGATCTCCGGGAATCCCACGATCCTCTCATCGTAGGGCTCCACTATCCGGAGCTCGGCGAAGTCGATGTCCCACCCGGACGGCGACTGCCACGTCTGGTACACGACCCTGCCGTCCGAGGGGAAAGCCTCTACCCACGCCTCATCTTCGCCGAAACCGTAGGCCCGCAACTGTTCCAACACGTAATGCCCCGCGTCCCGATAACCGCGCGAGCCTTGAATACGATGATGACGGGTTATCTCGATGACGTGCTCCTTCGCCATCTCGCCGCTGAGCGCCTCGTGCAACAGGTCACGCCTCGCGCCGTCCAGGAGAGGCGCGTAGTCCTGGCCAGCCAGCGTCGCGGGCGCGATGAGCGATAGAGCTATGGCGACCGTGAACTGCCGGATCATGGCTCACACTCCCTTCTTCTGAATAGGTATTGCTCGAGCCTACGCCTTCAGCACATCGCGCAATGTGGCGAGCGCCGTTTCGGCATCCTTGTCGCTGAAAATGAGAGGCGGCCGGAAGCGTAGCGAGCGCGGTCCGCACGGCAACGTCGCCAACCCGGCGTCCCAGCATCCCTGTCGGATGCGATCGCGCGTATCTCCGTCGGGTAGGTCGAAAGCGATCAGGAGTCCTAGCCCCCGAACGTTGTTTATGACCGGGAACTCCGACCTCAGTTCCTGTATCCCATCGAGCAGCAGTTCTCCTACCTTGGCCGCGTTATCTACGAGACCGTCCTCCTCGATGATCTGCAGATAGCGGGCACAGCGCACCATGTCCACTAGGTTGCCGCCCCAGGTGGAATTGATGCGGGAGGAGACGTTGAACACGTTCGTCTCGATCTCGTCGATCCTGTCCGTGCTCATTATGCCGCAGACCTGAGTCTTCTTTCCAAACGCGATGATGTCCGGCGTCATACCGAAATGCTCGTACCCCCACATCTTGCCCGTCACGCCCATGCCCGTCTGCACCTCGTCGAAGATCAACAGCGCCTCGTGCTGGTCCGCATAGCGCCGAAGGCTCTGCAGGAACTGCGGGCGGAAATGACGGTCGCCGCCCTCGCACTGGATCGGCTCGATGAGAATCGCCGCGATTCCGTGAGGATCTTTCGCGAACGCAGCCTCGATCTCGCTCTCCGCCTGGGCCTCGGCCGCCGCCGTCACCGCTTCGTCCATCGGGAAGTGAATGGCGGGACTGGAGACCCTGGGCCAATCGAACTTCGGGAAATCCGTGATCTTCACGGGATCGGTGTTCGTGACCGACAACGTGTAGCCGCTCCGCCCGTGGAACGCCTCTCTAAAGTGGAGGATCTTGTCGGCGCCGCCCTCGATTCCCTGTGCGCGATTCTTCTGCGCCTTCCAGTCGAACGCCGCTTTCATCGCGTTCTCGACGGCCAGAGCACCACCGGCTATGAAGAAGAGATGCTTGAACTCGTCCGGCACCGCCAAATCACGGAACACCTTCACGAAACCGGCAAATTCCCGCGAGTACATATCGCTGTTCGCCGGATTGCTGAGCGCTGCCGTCAATAGTGACTTGCAGGAGCCCTCGTCTGTCATCTCGGGGTGGTTATGGCCGATGGGGAGCGTCGCGAAGTAGCCATAGCAATCGAGGTATTCCTTTCCCTCGAGCGCATCAACGATGACGGCTCCGCGGGACTTCGCCAGGTCGATCACGATATGGAATCCGTCGACCAGTATGCTCTCCTTTAGTACGGGAAAGACTTCGTTTGAAGGAACGCTAATCTCAGCCATTATGGTCTCCATTCGGCTGCGGTAATTCTTCTGTAGTCTTCACATTCAGGGGATCGGCTCGGCCCGCACCTGTACCATGCGGGGGGATTTGGGTTTCGCCGCAGCGGCCGTCGTTGGAATCAGACCTAATTTCGGTTCCGTGCGTCCGGCGGCGAACCGAGTATCGAGCTTATTGAGGTCAGTTGGGTGGAGCGAAGATGCCGGGACGCGCATCCTCCGGTAGAGTCCTCACCGGGGGCAAGAAACCGGGCTGGGCGGCTCGGTTCCGACCGGGTAAGTAACGCTCTACGCCCGGACCATGGCCGGAGACTGCAGTTACTTCAGGCATAGTAGCAACGGCTATTTCCACGCCCCCAATCTACAGCCCCACCGATAGGCTGTCTAACACGGCCAGCACGCCCGGCCTAGACCCGCGGCAGCCCTCCCGTCAGGCGCAGCACCCAACGCATGCACTTGTGCCCCACGTCGACGGGATCGAGGTGCATCATCGGGCAGCTGCCCGGGATCACGCTGACGCCGTGCGCGCGACCGTATTCGACCGCTTCATCAGAGACGCTGCCGCGCCCGAACGACCTGTGGATCCACACGCGCTCGATCCCCAGCTCCACGCACTCGCGCACGATGTCGATCGTCACGCTCGGGTGGGTGGCGATGAAGACCGCGTCTACGCCGCTGGGAATCGAGCCGAGATTCGGGTAGCAGGCGTCGCCTTCGACCTCCTCCGCCGCCGGATTGACGGGGAATACGTCGTATCCCGCACTGCGCAGCTTTCGATAGACCACGTTTGCCGCCTCGTTCCGGCTTCGCGAGACGCCCGCGACGGCGATACAGCGCTGGTCCAGAAAATCCGATACCGCTTCTTCTAGTCCGTTCATACAACCACCTCGGAGAAGCTACCCGCACGAAACGGCTTGAACGAGACCCATAATAGGTGCCTGGTTGAGTTTGAACCAGAAATGGCGGAAGTTACGTAGGGATCTAGGTAAGCACGCGCCTGTCTCACGCCAACAACCGGAACGGGAATTGCGACTGACGGCCGCTATTCGCACTGGCCAAGTCGTGACTCTGTTTCGGGCTCAATACTGGGGAAACCCATCGATAGGAGGCACACGAACATGAAGATGAGCCATAGAGCTGTAGTATCGCTGCTGCTGGCGGGATTTCTCGCGGCATGCGGCGGCCAGGAGACGCGGTGGGCCGGCACAATATCCGACAGCGCCGGTGTGACCATCGTGTCCAATACTGAGACAGGTGTGTGGGCTGCAGGAGAGGAGTGGACCTTTGAAGAAGAGCTTCGGATCGGTGCCCTGGAGGGTGACCCGGAGTACCAGTTCGGCCAGGTCGGTTTCATAGCCGTCGACTCGAAAGGTCAGATCTACGTCCCCGACATCCAGGCCCAGCACATCCAGGTATACGCGCCCGACGGCAGTCATGTGCAGACCATCGGCCAACGCGGAGGCGGTCCCGGCGAGCTTCAGGGCGCGGCCTTCGTTATCATGGGGCCCGGCGACACACTGCTCGTACCCGACCTACAGACCCAGCGGGTGAATCGATACGCGCCCGACGGCTCGAGCCTGGGAAGCTTCCGACTGGACCTGCAACAGGGCATCCCGATAATCTTTGCAGGCACCGAAAGCGGCGTGGTCGCGCAGCAGGTCCGGCCTTTTGCCCTTCCCGGTCAGCCCGCCATCGAGAGCCCTCAGGATGCGATCCGAACCATGGCTCCGGACGGGACGATCCAGGACACGCTGCTGAGCTTCCCTTCGGGTGAGACGTTCCAACTTTCCGGTGGCGCTCCCCGGTTCAAGTTCTATTCGCCGGAGCCGGCCTGGGATCTGGCTAGCGACAACACGCTGATCTTCGCCGTCAACGACGACTATCGCCTCGGCGTATACTCGGCCGGCGGAGTCCTCGAGCGGGTGATCAAGAAGCCGTTCGAGCGCCAGCCTGTAGCCGAGCGGGACAAAGATGCTCTGATCACGTTCCTCGAGAACACCTGGACAGACGCCGGCGTGCCGGGCGAGACGATAGCTCAGTTGAAGCAGAACATCAGCTTCGGGGAGTTCTTCCCGGCCTTCGCAAGCCTGACAGCCGGACCGGCGGGGACTATTTGGGTGCAGCACATTCAGGCGGCATCCGGGCTGAGCGAAGATGAGTACGAGAATTGGAACCCGATCGAGGATCAGGGTGCTTCCGAATGGGACGTGTTTGACGCGCAGGGCCGCTTCTTCGGCACGATATCGATGCCACATCGGTTCGCTCCGCGAATCTTCCGCGGCGACAAGATCTACGGCGTCTGGCGTGACGAGCTCGACGTTCAGTACGTAGTCAGGCTCAGGATCGTCGGCGACCTCGGCCTGGGCACGACCTGATAGTCGCGCTCGCGATGCGTTGACCGAACACGCCAACTGAGGGCCAGGGCCGGTGCGCGCCGAACTGAGGTGCACACCGACGCTGGCCCTTCAGCACGCATCGTGTCATCTTCCTGCACATACCTCCGTGTGCCCGACCTCTGAGATTGACTAGCGGCAAGGCGGTACGATGCCGTCCCTTCTGACATCACTTCTGTTTCCGGAATGACTGTCTGGTCAGCCACGCACGGGGAGAGGAGCGCCCCATGAAGACACACAAGGCGAGCATGGCACTACTGTTGGTTTCTTTCCTAGTGGCCTGCGGTAGCGAAGGGTCCCGCTTTGCCGGGACCATCACGGACAGCGCTGGTGTGACGATCGTCTCGAATACCGACGTCGGCATCTGGGCTCCCGGTGAAGAGTGGACC
>JBDHHL010000064.1:0-13191 GCA_039589375.1 Gemmatimonadota bacterium
ATCCGTCCCCGACCACGGTGACCCGTGCGCCGGCGTTCTCGCCGCCGACGATAATCCCGTTCACCTCCGAGGCCGGGTAGGCAGGCCTGGGCGCGGCTGGCCTCTCCTCCTCGGTCAGGGGCTTTTCCGGTTCCAAGAAACTCGACCCGCACTTCTAGTCCCCCTGCTTTTGAATAACGAACATCGAATGTCGAATATCGAATGTCCAAACGAATGTCGAGATGTTCAAACAGGCCAGCGTGCTCGAGTCGCGAGCGGCGGCGGATCGCGACACACGGCGTCGGGATTCCCTCTACTCTACTATTCTCAGCCAGATGATGCGCCCGTGATGATCCGAAAAGTAGCTGTCGTCGATGCGTCGATAGGAGCCCTCGACGAGCTCGATTCTGCTCATCAGACCTTGCCGAACAAAGACATGATCCGTAGGGAAGGTGCCGCGAGTCGGCTTGCCATCCCATTCTGGTGATTCTGGAAAGCTCTTCCACAGGGCCCGAAGCGCTGTCTCCTGGGCTGAATATGTGTTTACGTCGCCACCTAGAGTTGTGGCGATGGATTCCGCTTGTCCGCGAGACTCCTCCAATATGCCCAGTGCTTCCACCAGGCCGAGGGCCTCGCGCAATCGGGTGGCGTTGCCCGTCATAAACACACGAAAGAGGCTGGACGAGACGCTGAAGTGCAGGTTCGCCACGCGCAGGCGGTCTCCGTCGGCACTGCGAACCGTGGCTGCCACCGCCACCCGGCGGCTCCCTTCGAACGGCAAGTCGATGGCCACGAAATCCGAGAGCGGTAGCGTTGAGAGGATGGCATTGCCCCTATCTTCTCTCTTCCCCTCTGTTTCGTCTGGCCCGTTGCGCATCGACGGAACGTACACTAGCGCGAGTCCGCAACGGCGAGCGATCTCCGCAATGTCGGTGAACTCGCCCGGCCACGGGTCCGGCGCGACGCGCCAGGGTACGATCGCCTCTGCGGGTACGTCCGGAACGTCGTCAGACCATCGCCGTGCTTCCTGGATCATGAGCACGAAGTGAGTGAAGTGCGGACCCTTAAGCAGGCCACCGGCCTCGCATGCCAGGCTCAACTCGCTATCGATGAACCGGAGGAGGTCGCCACCGCCGGCGTTGACGTTCCATATGACAACGGCGAGCGAGTCACCAGGACCCCACTCGCCGAAGCTTCCAGAGGCAGACGAATCAACCACGGCCGGCCCCACTGTTGCGCACCACTCCGCATGCCGTTTCCGATCTCCTTGATTGGCCGGTGCGTACCAGCTCACGGCCGAGGAAGCGCTCGCCGCCGGCGCAGGTTCCGGACAGCCGTGGCCCACGGGTTCTGGGATCATGGAATGAGACACAGCGCATGCAGAGAACAGCACAACAGACCCAATGCATGAAACAAGGCGGATGATCCGAAGGCCTCCCAAGTGCCGAGACATCATCAACCGGTTCAGAAGCGGATAGTCACGGGTAGGACCAGCTCGGCGCCCGGGGAGTCGCTGTGTTGCGCGTCCACGGCCCTCACGACCCAGTAGGCGATGCCGCCGATCGCCATGCCGGCTATGCCCAACCCTACGGCATCGGCGGGATCGAATGATGGCAGTACAAGCCAAAGTGCGGTGCCTGCCAGACCGCCGGCCGCCAAGCCGATGGCCACACCTTTGGCGGAGGCCCCGATCGCCATTCCGATTCCGCTCACAGTGGCAACATCGAGCCAGTTGTAGGTGTAGACGATCTCCTTCAGTAGAAAGCCGGCCGCCGACCCGATTAGCAGTCCGTAACCTGCTCCTTTCAGCGCAGTCTCGACCTCGTCTGCACTCGCGTCACCCAGGTAGATGCCGCTGACGAGGCCGATACCACCACCGGCGATCGCGGTCAAACGCACGCACCCCGGCCCGGCCACCGTTTGACTGCACGGAAGGAGGGCGCCGGCCGTTCCCAGGACCGCGCCCGAGTAAAGCCCGAGAGCCCCGCCTGCGAAACGGGCCCAGTCGGCTCCCTCCGCCTCCTGGGCCCGCAGGCTGACTGTGGGAATATGCAGCAGGGCAATACCGATCGCCGCTACACGGTATAGAAGACGCAACCCCACGCGACCTCTGTGCAAGCCCGAACCCATGCCTCTACAGCGGGCGGCGAGCTGTCTTATGCTCGGGGTGGAACGGCCCTCGCCGCCTCATCCACCTACCTTCCACGACCCGTACAACCTGACTTCCGGGTTCCTCTGCTCGGTGTCCTCGCAGATGTTGCAGGTGTATTCGCTGTTCCGCAGGTATACTGCGGCATCGACCCCGATCCCGAAGTTGCCCCTGATCGGGATCAACCCCCTGGCCATCAGCCACTGGAAGGTATGCCAGGCCTCGTCGCCTTCCTCCACCGAACCGTTGAGCGTGTAGATGAAGTTGTATCGGTAGCGAAGCATCAACACTTCACGGCCCGAATGGAAGAAGAACGCACCGAGCGCTCCAGCAACGCCGGGTCCAAAGTCGTAGGTACGCAGGTTCTCCTGATCGAAATCCGGCGGGAACTCGGCCAGGAACGCGAAGTCCGAGTTGATGGCCCCCATCAGAATCCCGTAGCCGTCCAGAGCAGTCGCGAGTTGCCACGTCCGCGATAGATCGAAGCGGGAAAGCACCGATGCACTTACGCTCTGGCCGCCGAACTCATACGCGTGATTGTTGAAGTAGTCGTAGTTCTGCGCGACGGTGAAGACGTGCTTTACCTTCTCCTTTTCCTTCAGGTCCTTCGTGTAGAGGTCACCGCGGACTTGAAGTCGCCCAATCAGCTGCTTCTCGGAGAAGTTCAACTGCAAGCCCATCAGGAAGTAGTCGAACGGGGCTTTGTGTTCGCCCTCGAACGGGTCTCCGTACCTGAAGTCGAACTCGACGAAGGCGTTGGTGCGCGTGTTCTCACTGATCGATTCCCCTTCCCCGATCACCCGAACACCTACGGCCATTCGATTCGAGAGTGCGTCCGGCATCCGATCCGAAGGGTTCTCGCCAATATCCGACCAGCGACCGGAGGTAAGGCGATTGAAACCCCGAACCGGGTTGATCAGCGTGGCGCCGATCTCGCGCCACATTCGCTTCGACCCGGTGGCCGTGTTATCGAGCACCGTAGACGATACCCGATAGGTCATCTCACCCAACGCGGCACCGCCGATGCTCGTGGCGACCCAGTCGTTGATCGACATTCGATGCGTCTCGCCGCAGCACTCCCACAGGAAGCTGCCCGCAATGGCGAACGGCAGTGACTCCCAGTAGTTGAAACCGTTCGTTCGCGCGGAGTTGAAGTAGAGGTTCCCGTGGTACGGATGAGCGAACTGGTTCGTATTGAAATGATTGTCGTCCCACGTAAAGCCCTGCTTGATGTTCTCGTACCAACTGCGCGGGATCACCTGGGTGAAGTTCGCACCGCGGATGTACTCGTTGAACGCCCACACAATCCCATTGATCAGCAGAACCTCGCCGGCCGCCAATCCGAAGTTCTTCTGGACTCCCCAGGAATCGTACGTCTGGAGGGGCGCCGCGAGTGCCGCTGGGCTTTCCGCGTCGAAGACCGACCAGCGTGGGCGGAGGATTTCCGCCGCGGACTTCTGCGGTGCTGCGGAATCTGACGCCGCGGCGACATCGAGGTTGCCCGCGCGGATCGCAGTCGGCGCCACACCTCCCGCTTGGTCACCGCGTTCCTGCTGGGCCAAGACCGGTGTGGAGATCCCGAGCAGTAGCACGGCAACAAGACCCGCGCTGAAGGTCCTTCGCTTCAGCGTTCGCCGTTCACTTCGGCGCCCGGCCATCATGGTCTCCACCTCGCAGAGACTCGCAGGCTCCAACTCGTGCCTTTGTCCACCATCCCCAACCCGATCGGCGTCAAGTCGACTTCGTCCGTACTCATCGTGCTGAACAGACCCGACACATCGAACGCGAACCGGCTGCTGACGGCGAACTCGATGCCGCCGACAAGCGCCGCTTCAAAACCGTCCACGCGCGGTGCCGGGTTCTCGCCTTCCTCGTCCGTCTCGTCTTCCTCGCTTAGTGGCTCCACCTCGGGCGCGAACGTCTCACCTTCGGGGCGCAAACGCAGGCTGCCAAGACGCCCCGTTACGAACGGAGTGATCTTGCCGCTCAGCGGTAGGAGATACGTCGCATAGAGATGAGCTCCTACCTTGCTCACACTCTCATTCTCGAAGGGTTGTTCCGCATCGAAGGACCCGACTTCGTATCCGATCCCGTAACGGAATGAGCCCAGATGGTAGTCGATGTTGAACTCCGCGACCCAGCCGCCAGATAGGACGTTGCCGTAGTCACCGCTCAGACCCGTGTATCCGAATGTACCTTCGAACGCGAACTTGCTCTGGGCCTGTAGGGGCGAGGCGGCGAGAGCGGCTATGGCGAGGGCCGCTCCCACAACAAGGACTGCTCGTCTGATCACTTTCCATCTCCGTTTGGGTTAAAAGACCGCTCGCCAGCTTCAGATAGACGGGCCATATACGGCCCCAGCAGCCTGGTTGACAATCACGGTAATGAAGGCGAAAGGTCCGGAACGCCTACATCAAGAACTCGCAAAGCGAGCCCCGGATCCCGGCAAACAAGAGTCCGAACCCTCGATGATCCAGAGTCCGTCAATCCAGAATCATTCGTGACTGCCGATGACTCTTACCCTAGTTTCAGGCGGGCGTCAAGTACTCAGCCCGTTCCACCGTCGAGCGTACCCGGAAGATACCGGATGTCCCTACGCAACACGCACACGACAGGCAATAGGATCTTTGGCGGGTATTGTATGGGATGTTGCACGGCGGCCAGAGCTGCCAAGCAGTTTGGGCTTCACCCGGCAAGAACAGGGCGCGGAAAGATGAAGCGCGGCGGTGCACCGGGTAGCCGGTGGCAGCCGCCGCGCTGGTGTTGGGCGGGGTCAGCGTCGTTCTATGGATCCGGGTAGAAGCGAAGCTGGAGGAGCTTCAGACCCGTGTTGTCGTATGACCAGAAGTAGCCTTCCAAGCAGGGGTCAAACAGGCTGACGGTCGTCGTCCCGCACGCCAGGGCCGCGTCGCTGTCCGCCTCGAGCACGACCGTTGTCAGCACCGTCGTGACGTTTGTGAACTTGCGCATACCTTTGTCCCGCACGAACAACTCGCCACTTGTAGGACAGACATCGGTCGGGTCACCGGTGAGCGGGTCTACATACACAGCGCACGTCATCATCTCGGCCTTGCCGCCTGGCCCCCCCAACGGGCGCGCCCAGATGGTGTAGCCGCCCGGCGCCGGAAGCTGGAACTTCGCCCCGTTGCCATCTGTGCCATTAGCGTCGAGCACCTGGAACGTGCCATCGAAGCTCGGTACCAGGTAGATCTTCGTCGTCACCTTGACCTGGTCCTTCTTACTGCCGAGATGAACGAAGATGCGGTGACCGTTGTTGTTATCCATCGGCGCATCCTTCGTTCTCGGGACGCCGATGATGTTGAGATTGTAGTGCGCCCCGTTCGGTGCACCGTTCCCCGTCTGACCCAAGAGTGGACCTGCAGGCGCTATCACCATCGTCACCACCACCCAGACCAGCCCCTTTGGCCACAGCTCTCCCAGTCGCATACGCACCTCCACAACAGGCGGGTTATGTGAAGCCGGAATCGTTACCCGTCACGCTTGAACGAGTCCCTTACCGCTTCCGGTACTATCGAGGGCGAGGTAGTGGCAGCTTGTGCGACAACCGTGCCCGAACCGCACGTGAGGAATAGCAACGACTTAGCGCAGGGGCGTGTTCGGCCGAGCGGCTACACTTTTTCGCGAATCGCAAATCTTTCACGCTTGACCGCGTCCCAACTCCGCTCTCCGCGAACGGTTTGGCAAACGAGCCACAGGCTGTACATTGCCTGGCCAGTCCCCAACCGAAAAACAGATCCCAGTCAACGTTGCCAGCCGGCCGCCGACCTGCCGACGGATGACGAACTCGGCGAGCCCCGAGAAGTCAGGCTGGTACTAAATAGGAGGCTCGACCATGCTCGGACCTAGCCGCATGCTGCGACATCGAATACTGGCGCTGGCTCCCGTCATCGCGGCGGTCTGCTTCGCACCGTCTCTGGGCGAAGCGCAGACGAACGCTCTGGTCGAGCGTGTCGAGATCCGCCGAACGCAATACGGCGTGCCACACATTCTCGCTGATGACCTGGCCGCTGCCTTCTTTGGCCTCGCCTACTGTCACGTCGAGGACTACGGCGAGCGCGTGCCGATGGGCTTTATCAGGGGTCGGGGAGAAATGGGTCGCTACTTCGGGCAGGACTCGATCGAGAGCGACTACTTCGCTCGGCAAACGTACGCCCGCGCCGTGGAGACCTATCACCAGCTGAGCCAGGACATCCGTGACGCGTTCGAGGGGTACGCGGCCGGCGTCAACCAGTACGTCCAGCTTCACCCGGATGAGTTCCCGGATTGGCTGCAGCCGACTTTCACCGGTCACGACGTGGCTGCCCGCTGGATTGGCGGGATCCCGATGGGCTCGATACGGCGCTTCCTGAGGAGGCTGGCCGAAAGCAGCGACACAACGGAACGAGCGGCCACCGAGGAAGGATCGAATGCCTGGGCGTTCGCGCCCAGCCGCACGTCTTCGGGCAACGCGATACTGGTGCGAAATCCACACCTAAACTGGAACGCCGGTTACTACGAGGCACAGGTCACGGTGCCCGGAGTCATCAACTTCTACGGCGATTTCCGCGTGGGTTACCCGCTGTTCTACAACGGCGGCTTCAACGAGAACCTCGGCTGGGCTACGACCAACAATGGACCTGATACGGACGAGATCTACGCGCTGGACGTCGATCCCGATCGACCCGATCACTATCTGTTCGACGGCAGTTCGGTTGCGCTGAGGCGCGAAACGGTCACGGTCGAGTTCAAGAACGGCGAGGGCTTGGGACGTGAGACACGCGAATTCTGGTACTCGCCGCTGGGGCCCGTCTTCCACCGCGGCGGCGGCAAGATCTACGTGGTTCGCGCCGCCGGCTTCAACGAGTACCGCGGCGCCGAGCAGTTCCTGCGCATGATGCGCTCACGGAACCTGGGAGAGTTCAAGTCGGCCATGCGAATGCGCGCTCAGCTCAGCTCGAACTTCACATACGCGGATCGCGAAGGGAACATCTACTACCTCTGGAACGCTACGATTCCCTCGCTGCCGGTCGAGTCCGGAGGAGACAGCGCAGCCGTGCCCGCTTCGCGTTCCTCGCACGTATGGACCCGCATCGTTCCGTTCGGTGGGCTGCCCCAGGTCGAGAACCCCGCGGGCGGATACCTTCACAACGAGAACGACCCCTTCCACTATGCGAACCTCAACCAGGTATTGGATTCCGCCGACTATCCCGAGTACTTCCCTCGTCCGCGTTTGAGGCTTCGAAGTCAGCACAGCCTGGAGCTTCTACACAACGACCGCGTCTTCACGCTGGAAGAGATCGTCGAGATGAAGCACAGCATGCGCATGCTGCTGGCCGACCGGGTGAAAGACGATCTAATCGCCGCGGTTCGGGCCGACGAACCGAGCGACGAAATCGCGGCGGCGATCGATCTCATCGAGGCGTGGGACAATACTGTCGCGGCGGAAAGCCGCGGCGGAGTCCTCTTTGAAGTATGGTTCAGCCGCTACCTGCGAGGCGAAAGCCCCCCACGCGGCGGTCTGACGCGCGAAGCCTGGGACGCGGCTTTCGAACATCCCTGGAGCCCAGCGGCGCCCACGACCACTCCGCGTGGCTTAAGCGACCCGGAGCGCGCTGCAGCAGCATTCGCCTGGGCGGTCGAGTACGCTAAGGAGCGGTTCGGCGCATGGGATCTCGCCTGGGGTGACGTGCACAGACTGCGAATGGGCGATGTGGACATCCCGATCGGCGGTTGCTCGGGATCGCTCGGGTGTTTCCGTGTGCTATTCTTTTCCGAGGATGAGGACGGAAAGCTAGTGGCGGCCGGCGGCGACGGCTGGGTTCTTGCCGTCGAGTTCGGTGACGTGCCGCGCGCCTATTCGGTGCTGGCCTACGGACAGAGCTCTAAGGAAGACTCGCCGCACTTCAATGATCAGGCGGAGATGTTCGCGACCGGCAGGCTCAAGCGCGTGGCCTTCACGGAGCAGGAGATCCAGAACCAGTTGATAAGAAAGTACCGGCCCGGCGAGGAGTGATCTCTCAGGGTCGCCCCATCCCGTACCTAGGATCCACCGAGGCCCCGCTGCCCTTCTGGTCAGCGGGGCCTCTCGCCCTATCGGAGAGGCAGAATGCTGCGGCGGTTTCCCCGAGGCCTCCACAGTTGCACATTGTACGGCCATGAAAATTCCATACCGGTCCCTCACCTTCTGGATCTTCGTCGGCCTCTTCGGTGGCATGCTAGCCGGAAAAGCGTTCGGCGAGTCCATACTGCCGATCGCCGAACCGCTCTCGGACATCTTCCTCCGTCTTCTCCGAATGGCGATCATGCCACTCATCATCACGTCCCTCACCGCCGCCGTCATCAGCGTCGGCGAGCGGAAGAACCTGGGGATCCTCGGGGCCAGGACGTTCGGCTACTACATCGTCAGCAGCCTGGCGGCCATCCTCACCGGCCAGATACTCGTCAACATCTTCAGGCCCGGGGTCGGCTCCGCCATACGCCTGGAAGAGACCGTCACCGAGATCCCAGCGGCACAGCAGAGCTTTGTCGACTTGATACTCAACATCATCCCGGAAAATCCGTTCCAGGCGCTGGCGGAAGGACGCGTACTTCCGATCATCTTCTTCTGTATCCTGTTCGGTTACTTCGTTACACAGCTGAACGACCCGTACAAGACCCAACTGGGTAACTTCTTCCAAGCGTCGTTCCAAGCGATGATGAAGATGACCCGGATGGTCGTCTGGTCGGCGCCGATCGGAGTGTTCGGGATCAACGCCATGATCGTTGCCACAACCGGCTTCGAAGCTTTCAAGTCGCTGGGATTCTACTTCGTGGTCGTACTGATCGGACTGTTCATACACGCCACGATTACACTACCCCTCTTCGTTTACGCCGTCACGCGGAAGAACCCGTTCCGGCACTACAGGGGCATGCCGTCGGCCCTCGTCACAGCGTTTTCGACCTGTTCGACCATAGTCACGCTGCCACTGACGATGGAGGCGGTCACCGACAACTCGCGTGTCTCGGAGAAGATCTCGTCCTTCGTGCTGCCGATCGGGGCGACCGTGAACATGGACGGTACTGCGCTGTACGAATGTGTCGCCGTCATTTTCATCGCCCAGGTCTACGGCTTCGCTCTCACCCTCGACCAGCAGCTTGTGATCGTTGTCACCGCGCTGCTCGCTTCGATTGGGGCGGCCAGTGTGCCCATGTCGGGGCTCGTGATGATGTCGATCGTGCTAACTGCAGTCGGGCTACCGCTGGAAGGTGTGGCCATCATACTGGCCGTGGACCGAATCCTCGACATGTTCCGCACCACGGTGAACGTGCTCAGCGACTCGTGCGGCGCGGTGATCGTGGCGAAGCTGGACGGCGAAGACGTCCTGACCGGTTAGCCGGCCGCCCTCCCCTTCGTACCCACGATGTAGTCCCAGAGTGGGCTGCTCACCCCGTAGTCGCGCGTCGAGTCCTGGTAGTGGTGGCGGAGATGGTGCTTCTTCAAGTACAGCGTGACCCGCCCATGCAGCTGCCAATGATGGACGGCGTAGTGGATCGTGTCGTAGATCAGGTAGCCGAGAATGAAGCCGGCGAAGAGTGCCGGAGCTATGCTGGCGCCAAAAACCAGCCGGAAAGCGAAGAAGAATATCACCGCGAGTGGGATGCTCACGGATGGCGGCATGACCAGCCGCTTTGTGTCGTTGGGGAAGTCGTGGTGCACGCCGTGCGCAATGAAGTAGTGCTTTCGCCTGAAACCCTTGATCTTTGAAAGCGCCGGCTCGCCCAGCTCGAGCTCGCTGACGGTCTGACGTACTTCGTCCTCGATTCGCGGCCCAGCGTGAAACGCGAACCGGTGCCCCACGTATTCGAATAGAGTCCAGAGAGCCAACCCGGCAAGGAAGAGCAGCCCGATACGAAGCGGGCCAGCGCCGCCAGAGTAGCTGACGTACAGCATCGCGCAGATGACGGGAATATAGATCGCGTGCGGGACCGCCGGATGCACGTGCGAAAACCATTCCATAAAGTCGCTCTTGAAGATCCGGACGGACACGTCCTTGTTCGAGACGTACTTCTTCGCCATCTCCCCCTCCTCGCGTACCGCGCTGGCTAGCTGCTCATGGCAAAACGGGTTGCCCTAATCTTGGGTGAAGCCAACCGGACGGCAAGCCACCACGCCTGTTGAGTAACGCTTGCTGGAGACAACTCTGGCCACCACTATGCACGACAAGTCGCCAACCTCGGCTCGCTTCGCTTCGGCGCGGGCCAGCTTGCGTGCGAAAGCGTATTCAACCCGCTAGATACAGGGGGCTACCATGTGGTGCAAACGCCCGACCCGGCAAAGACGCCAGCGTCCGCGGTTGCCTCGTTTTCGGCTCTGGCTCCTGCCTGCTCTGTTGATCGGCGCTTCCGCGTGCGCCCCGGAGCCCTACATCGATCTTCCCCGCAACCAGGCGCTCTACGTCACGATGCGAGACGGGGTCAACATCGCGATCGATGTCTGGCTGCCCGCCGATCTGCAGGCCGGCGACAAGATCCCTACCATCATGCGTTCCACGCGTTATTGGAGGGCGCTGGACTACTCGAACGGCGATATCGAAGACGATCGCAACTACGCTGAAGCCGAGCGCTTCAACGGCGCCGAATATGCCCTCGTGCTCGTCGATGCTCGCGGCAGCGGCGCTTCATTCGGCACTCGCCCTTACGAACTGAGCCAAGACGAGGTCAGAGACTACGGGGAGGTCGTCGATTGGATCGTGGCCCAGCCGTGGTCCAACGGCCGCGTGGGCGCCTACGGCGTGTCCTACGCGGGCAACACCGCGGAGATGCTCGCCGTGAACATGCATCCTGCGGTCAAGGCGGTAGCGCCGCTCTTCAACGACTTCGACAACTTCGGCCACCTGGTGTTTCCGGGCGGCCTGCTGACCATCGGCTTCCTCGAGGGATGGTCTGAGGCCGTTCACAACATGGACCAGAACGATATCTGCGCCCTCAACGACAGCACGGGCGATGCTTGTGACCAACTGAGAGCTCGAGTCACCGGGGTGAAGCCGGTCGATGCGGACAGCGACCGCACGATGCTCGCTGCGGCGGTCAGCCAGCATGAGGCAAACACGATACCCTACGAAGCCGCTCTGGACTACGAATACCGGGACGACCCATTCGGTACGGGCGGTGAGACAGATGTAGGCTACAAGCGCAGCCCGTGTCGGTACCTGCCGCAGATCGAAGAGTCCGGAGTCGCGATGCTGATACGCGTGGGCTGGCTGGATGCAGGCACCGTCAACGGCGCCTTGGGGCGTTACAACTCCATCGCCAACCCCCAACAGGTGATTATAGGCCCCTGGGATCACGGCGCCCGTAACAACTCCGATCCCTTCTTACCCGCGGATGCACCTGTCGAGCCTACACGTGAAGACCAGAACGTTCGATTGCTCGAGTTCTTCGACAAGTTCTTGAAGCAGACGGGTTCCCGAGAGATCGAGACCCAAATCACCTACTACACGCTGGGTGCCGGAGAATGGAAGACGACCCATCGCTGGCCGCCCGATGGCTACACCTCCCGTGCGTGGTACTTCGCCGAGCAGGGCGGCCTGTCGATGGAGAGGCCAGTAGCCGATGACGGGGACGATCAATACACCGTGAACTTCGAGGTGACGACCGGCCGTAACAACCGCTGGTTCACGAACGGCGGCGCCGGCGATGTGATCTATCCCGACAGGGCCGAGGAAGACTCGAAACTACTCACGTACACGAGCGAGCCGATGGATCGAGACATAGAGATCACCGGCCATCCGCTTGTCACGCTCTACGTCGCTTCGACCCATTCCGACGGAGCCTTGATCGTCTACCTCGAGGACGTGGCGCCCGACGGCCGCGTGACATACGTAACCGAAGGCCAGCTCCGGGCTGTCATGCGGCGCGTAACCGACGAGCCGCCGCTCTACAAGAAGTACGGTCCTCACCGCAGCGAGCGGCGAGCCGACGCGATGCCGTTGGTCCCGGGCGAAATCGCGGAACTGAGCTTCGATCTCTGGGCGACATCGGTCCTGATCAGACGGGGGCACCGGATTCGCGTGGCCATCGCGGGCGCAGACAAAGACAGCTTCCTTCGCTATCCTCGTGACGGAGGCACACCAAACATCACGGTGGAGCGTAGCCGCAGCCACCCATCGCGAATCATGCTACCGATGAAGGAGAGGTAACCGGCCAGCAGACGCCGACTCAGCGCGCCTTGGACCAGCCGCGCGAGTGCCGCAGGTGCTTCTCCGAATCGAAGCGGCTCTCCTCCAGCACAGCGTTCAGGTCCGTCACATCCAGAAAACGGCCGTAGAACAGGAACTCACTGCCCCTTGGCACTGCCAGGTTGCCGTCGGGAAACACCATGACATACAGCCGGTCGAGCGTCGTGTGGCTGAGGAAGTTCACCTTCACACTCGCCCTGCCCGCGAGTTCACGTTCAAGCGCGGCGAATTGCTCGTCGCTGACCAGAAGATCCATCCACTCGACTTCGAACATCGCGCGTGGGAACGCCTGGAAGATGTTGTAGAAGACGCGCGCCGCAGTGCCCCTCGCGTAGGCATCGACCAGTCGCAGGATGTTGGGCACGTCGTGGATGTTGTGGCGGGTCACCGGCGTGCAGACCTTCACATCGATCTCCGGGAAGTCCCTCAGCCAGTCTAGCGCTCTCATGATTGCCGCGAAATGGTCCTTCTCCTTCGTGCGCGAGTTCACTTCCTCCGAGGCACCGTCCAAGGGTAGTGAGATCAGGTCCACCTGGCCGAAGGCCGACTTCAGGAACTCCCGCGTCAGCTGATCCCCGGTCGTCGAGAGCGCGACCTCGAGTCCCACGCTGTCTGCGTGCTTGACGAGTAGCGCGATGTCGGGGCGCTTCAGGGGATCGCCGCCCGTGAACACCACTCGACTGGCGCCGACTTCCTTCACCTTCGACACGATACGCAGCGCAGTGCCCGTGTCCGCAGGGTGCTCGTAGTCCTGCGGGCCCCAGCAGTAAGGACACTCCTGGCTGCATTCCGATGTCACATGGAAATCGATCGTCGCGACTTTCGCTGACATGACTACATCTTGGG
>JBDHHL010000065.1:0-19154 GCA_039589375.1 Gemmatimonadota bacterium
TGACCATGACGCCACCAGCGGGCGAGCGAGTGGACACGAAGGTATACAGCACCGAGGGTGCAGGTGTTTCGCTCTTGGTTCGGGAGCTAGGCAGCGGCCCTCCCGTCGTGGTGCTCCACGGCGGTCCGGGCGCCGAGCACGATTATCTGGTCACCTCCTTCAGCGCTCTGGCGGATGAGTACCGTCTCCACTTCTACGACCAAAGGGGTGGGGGCGGATCGTTGACGCCGCGCCCTAGCCGGATCCGCTGGCGGGATCACGTGGATGATCTCGAGGCGCTGCGCAAGCGCTGGAGCATTGAGCGGGTTGCCATCGTCGGCTACTCCTGGGGCGGTCTTTTGGCGCTTCTGTACGCGGCTGAGCACCCCGACCGTGTACAGGCTCTGACGCTCGTAGCGCCGGCCGCGGGTTGGGGGGACTATCACCGGCGGTTCAAGGAAGAGTTCTCGCGGCGGTCCAATTCCGAGGATGTCGGGCGGATGCGGACGGAGCTGGAAACGTCCGGGCTCGAGGCGCGGAACCCTGGGGCTTATCGACAGCGTCGGTTCGATCTGAGCGTGGCGGCCTACTTCCGCGACCCCGTCGATGCCGTCGAGGTTCCGACCTTCTCGGTCCAACTGCAGGCGCAGCAGGCGACGTGGGCCAGCCTGAGAGGATACGGCCCGGAACTGAGGCGCAGGCTTGGGGCATTGCAGGTTTCCGCGCTGATCCTGCACGGGCGACACGACCCGATCCCGATGGCTTGGGCCGAGGAACTCGCGGCGGTTATGCCACGGGCGCAGTTGGCCGTGCTCGAGGAGAGCGGGCACGTCCCGTATCTAGAGGAAGCGGAGCGTATGTTCGCCGAGATCCGGCGGTTCCTCCGACAGGAGGCGGGTCGTTGAATGAGCTCTTCTGCGACGGGTAGGCGTGCGGATGACGGCTGACCGGTTCGGTTCGCGGTGGGTGGAGACTGTGGTTGCCGCCAATCCCGGCCTCCTGACCCTAGACGGGACCCGCACCTATGTTCTGGGTCCCGAGCCCTGTCTTGTGGTAGACCCGGGGCCGGATCTGGCTGACCATCTCGACATGGTTGAGGTCGTGCTGGGCTGTGCGGACGTGGCCGCTGTCTGTATCACCCACCACCACGCGGATCACGCGTCCGGCGCGGCTGAGTTGACGCTTCGGCTGGCGGCTCCACTGGCCGCTACTCCAGAGTCGGCTGAGATGGCAGCGCTGGATCCACCTGACTTGCCCGTCTCGGATGGATCGTCCTTGCCGTTTGGTGGCGGGCACATCGAGGTCATTTCGGCGCCGGGCCACTGCGCGGATCACGTCTGCTTTCTCTGGCCCGAAGTGGGTGCGCTGTTCGTGGGCGATATCGTCTTGGGTGAGGGTACGTCGATGATCGGGCCACCTGAGGGCGATATGGCTGCCTATCTTGCCACACTGCAGCGGTTGGCGGAGCTGGACCTGCGGATCATCTACCCCGGCCACGGTCCCGCCATCAGGGAACCGCGAGAGAAGATCGACGAGTACGTCCGCCACCGGCTCGAGCGGGAGGCGCAGGTGCTCGAAGCTTTGGCCGGCGGTGCCTACACGCTGGCTCAGGTTCGAGCGAACGTCTACAAGGACTTGGACCCGCGCTTGCAGCAAGCCGCGGAAGGATCGGTGCTCGCCCACCTGGCGAAACTGTCGAGCGAGGGGCGCGTCGAGGTCGTGGGGGACGGGTACCGCCTGGCGGATTGACGGGCGATCTTACTGAAGCACCGCTTTCTGTGCCTCGACAAAGCCCCTCAGCCCTGATAGACTCAGCCGCCGTATCTCGTCGCCGATTCGGCTTTGGGCAAGCCTGGGAACAGGATTGGTAATTCGTATCCGGCAGTAAGGGTGTATACAGCGGTTGTCTCGGCTCGCGATCATCTTTCTGACCATCTTCATCGATCTGATAGGGTTCGGGATCGTCCTGCCCCTGTTGCCGTTCTATGCCCAGGATTTCGGGGCGACGCCGGCGGCCATCGGGTTGCTGGTAGCGATTCATCCTGCCATGCAGTTCGTGTTCGGTCCAATCTGGGGCAGGCTGTCGGATCGTGTCGGACGCCGTCCAATCCTCTTGCTCGGGCTCGTCGGTTCCGGGCTGTCCTACATGCTCTTCGGGCTGGCCACCAACCTCGCATGGCTCTTCGCCTCGCGGATCATGCAGGGTATTGCCGGGGCGAATGTGCCCGTCGCCCAGGCCTACATTGCGGACAGCACGGATGCGGCCGATCGAACGCGCGGGATGGGCCTCGTGGGAGCGGCATTCGGTCTCGGCTTCATAGCGGGCCCGGCCATCGGCGGAGTGTTGGTGAACTTCGGCTACGCGGCTCCCGGCTTCTTCGCCGCGGCGCTTTCCATCGCTAATGCTGGAGCTGCTTTCTTCTATCTGCCGGAATCGCTCAGTAGGGATATTCGCGAGCGCGCAGTGAAGCTGGGCGGAGTTGGCCTCTTGGATCGTATCAGGCTGGCCGTTGCGTTCAGCAGACAGCCGGCTATTGGCATGCTGATGGCGATCTTCTCCTTCGCCACGTTAGTCTTCGCGGCGTTCACCACGGTCTTCCCGCTCTGGATCGAGTTCCGGCTTGGCTACGACGCTCAGCACGCAGGCTATTTGATGGCCTACCTGGGCTTGCTGATGGCCATCGTGCAGGGCAGACTGCTTGGTCCAATGGCGCGCCGCCTTGGCGAACGGCGACTTCTGTTCGTCGGCACGCTGACGTTGGTGGCGGCTTACGCGTTACTACCGCTGGCGGGTGGTCCACTGCTCTTGTGCGCCGTCCTGGTGCCGGTCGCCTTCGGAACGGGCCTGAATTGGCCCACGGCGACAAGCCTGGCATCGCAATACGCTCCGGCCGAGCGACAGGGCGCGGTCCTCGGCGTAATGCAGTCGCTGTCGGCTCTCGGCCGGACGGCTGGAGCAGCCTGCGCGGGCTGGGTCTTCGGCGCCTGGACGCCTGCGACGCCATTCGCGCTCAACGCCGTGATCATGGGCCTTGCGGCGGGCTTTGCGCTGTTGTTTATGATTAGCGCGCCGGCGCCACCGGTCGCCGAACCGGAACCTGTGGTGAGTTCTTAGGTGTAGAGTCTAGTCCTGTTGACCGGTCAGGCATTCCTCACTCGGGTACGAGAGAGACGACATGCAGAAGCCTAGAATCGGAACGTTCGGAGAGCTGGAGGGCACCGGCTATCGGCCACGCTCGGTGAAGAGCGAGATGCGGGCCAACCTGATCCGGAAGCTGGAGGCGGGGGAGAACCTTTTCCCTGGCATACTCGGGTACGAGGATTCGGTTGTACCGCAGCTGGTGAACGCCATTCTGGCCCGGCACAACTTCATACTGCTGGGGCTGCGCGGTCAGGCGAAGAGCCGGATCTTGCGTCAACTGGTCGGCCTACTCGACGAGGAAATCCCGATCATCGCCGGCTCGGAAGTCAACGACGATCCGTTCCATCCCATCAGCAAGTACGGTCGGCTTACGTTGGAGGAAATGGGCAGCGAGACGCCGATCGATTGGGTACCTCGTGATCAGCGGTATGTGGAGAAGCTGGCAACGCCGGACGTGACTATCGCCGACATCATCGGCGACGTCGATCCGATCAGAGCGGCCAGGGGCGGCCACGTCCTCTCAGACGAGTTGACCATCCACTACGGGCTGCTTCCGAGAGCGAATCGTGGGGTTTTCGCCGTGAACGAGTTGCCCGACCTCGCGGGTAAGATCCAGGTTGGCTTGTTTAACATCATGCAGGAAGGCGATGTCCAGATCAAGGGCTACCCGATCAGGCTCGCCGTCGATGTTCTGTTGGTGTTCACCGCCAACCCGGAGGACTACACCGCCCGCGGCAAGATCATCACGCCGCTGAAAGATCGGATAGGGGCGGAAGTCATGACTCACTACCCGCAGGATCTGGAGCACGGAGTCGCGATAACCGAACAAGAGGCGTGGACCGAGCGTGGCGAACGCACGGTGCAGATTCCTCGCGTGATCAAGGAGATTGTGGAGCGCGTCGCGTTCGAGGCACGGGAGGACCAGCGCGTTGACCGCCGATCCGGCGTCTCGCAGCGGCTGCCGATCGCGGTATTGGAGAGCGTAGTGTCGAACGCCGAGCGGCGTGCCATAGCAAACGGCGCGGAGGTAGTTGTTCCGTGGGTGGCCGACATCTACTCGGCGCTCCCGGCGATCACGGGCAAGCTCGAGCTCGAGTACGAAGGCGAGCTCGAGGGTGGTGTGAAGATTGCCCTCGATCTCATCTCGCAGGCGGCCGGGGCGACGTTCGACGAGTACTTCATTGAGGAAGATGCGATCCCCATTGTAGAGTACTTCGACAACGGCGGCGCGCTGCAGGTTGCGGAGCTGTCCAGTCCGGAGGCCTGTCTGAAGGGGTTCAGCACGGTGCCCGGGCTTGTAGAATTGGCACGGACTGCCGCTCCCAGCGGAGCGGGTGTGAGCGAGACGGCGAACCTGGTCGTCGCGAGCGAACTGGTGCTGGAGGGACTGGTGGCGAAGAGTAGGATCGCCAGGAGCGGGAGCGGTAGCTACAGGCGTAGGAAGGAGCGGCCGCGACGGTCGCCCGGCCATGGCCTTGGAGGCTCCACGTGGCCAAACGAGAGCTGACGGTACATCACCATCACCTGAGTCCAGGTCGCCATCTCTATCCGGGGCTGGTCGTCGCCCAGCTATTTCATGTCTTCGAGGACTACATCGCCGGTTTTCACGACCGTTTCCCGCTCTACTCACTCGCGCCCGAGTTCTTCGTCCTGCTCCACGTCGCACTGCTGCTCCTGCTGGCGGCGATGATCCCGTCGGTCGCCCACGGACGTCGCTGGGCGCTCAGACTGGCGAAGTTCCTGGCCATCTTCGAGATCCTCAACGGAGCCGGCCACCTGATAATCCCGCTGATCGAGTGGGGCTACTATCCCGGCATGTGGACGGCCCCGCTCCTCCTGATCTTCGGCGCGGCGTTGGGGAAGAGCCTGCGGAAGATCTGATGTCTTCACCTCGGGTCCGATCACCGATCGAACGAATCGGCCGGCTGGCCGTGCTCCTGGTGGTGGGTCTGCTGTTTGGCTGTGGGTCGCACGAGGGACGGCCGAACATCGTTCTCATCTACGTCGACGATCTTGGCTGGCGCGATGTCGCGTTCATGGGCAGCCGCTTCTACGAAACGCCGCACATCGACCGTCTGGCCGCAGGCGGCGCCGTCTTCACCGCCGCCTACGCGAACGCCCCCAACTGCGCGCCCAGCCGGGCGTCACTGCTCACAGGGCTTTACCCGCCACGGCACGGCATATACACGGTGGGCAGTCCGGAGCGAGGCGAAGCGCGCCGACGGCGACTGATCCCGGCACCCAATGAGACGGCCCTCGACACCGGTCTCGTCACGATCGCTGAAGCGCTGAGAGCGGCTGGCTACGCGACCGCACATGTCGGCAAGTGGCATCTCGGCGGTGAAGGGTCCTTGCCCACGGATCACGGCTTCGAATTGAATATTGCCGGTGATCACCGCGGCCATCCGCCGGGCTACTTCGCTCCCTACAAGCGATGGGATGACCAGTTGCCATACCTGCCCGGTGAACCGCAGCCCGGTGAGTATCTCACCGACCGTCTAACCGACGAAGCGCTCGCATTCATCGAGGAACAGAGTGGCGAAACGTTTTTCCTTTACCTCGCCCACTACGCCGTGCACACTCCGCATCAGGCCAAAGAGGCCCTCTTCGAGAAGTACAGCCAGAAACCCGGCTCTCCCGAGCACAACGACCCCGTCTATGCGGCGATGATCGAGAGCGTCGACGAGAGCGTCGGCCGGATCATGGCCAAGCTGGCCGAACTGCGGCTTACAGAGCGAACGGCAGTCTTCTTCTTCTCTGATAACGGCGGCTTCGGCCCGGCTACCTCGATGGCGCCGTTGCGCGGGTCGAAGGGCATGCTGTACGAGGGCGGCATACGGGTGCCGCTCGTAGCCTTCTGGCCAGGTGAGATTCCTCCGGGTCGCGAGTTGGACACGCCGGTGGTTGGCACCGATATGTACCCCACGCTGTTGGAGATCGCGGGCGGTCTCGAGCCCGCCCATTTCCCCGCGTACCTGGAGGCTGACAGGAGCTCCACCGGACCGTTCCGCACGACGCCGGCAGCCGCCGTCAGGGTGGGCGACTTCAAACTGATCGAGTTCTTCGAGACTGGAACGCTGGAGCTTTACGACCTGCGGAGCGACATCGGCGAGCAGGTCAACCTCGTGGATTCGCTGCCGGAAGTGGCAACGCGGCTCCGTGGCACAATGTCGACCTGGCGGACTGCGGTGAGTGCCGTGGTGCCGACCGAGCCGAACCCCACGTACGAGCCAGCGTCGGAAGATGGTACTGGGCGCTGGCCGTGAGGCCTCGTAGAAAGGCCTAACCCGGAGGCCCTCGGGTGGGTGGACTGCACCTTTCGAGGTTCCCATATTCCCGGCCGATGACAGCACACAAAGTGTCTAGTGGGCTCACCTCGATCATCGTGGCGACCTACAACCGGCCCGATGCGCTGCGGCGCGTCCTGCTCGAGCTGGACCGGCAAAGCGTCGATGCCTTCGAGGTCGTGGTGGCCGACGATGGTTCGTCTGGGGAGACGGCCGATACGATAGCGGGCCTGAGGGATAGGGTCGGGTACCGGTTGAAGCACGCATGGCAGGAGGACGAGGGCTTCAGGTTGGCCCGGATTCGGAACCTGGCGGTCCTGGAGTCTGAGGGGGACTACCTGATCTTCCTGGACGGAGACTGCATTCCGCTGAAGGGTTTCGCGGAAGACCACCGCTGGCTGGCCGAGCCGGGCTGGTGGGTGCGCGGTACGCGTGTGGACCTCAGGAAGGAATTCACCGAGCGGCTCTTACGAGAGGAGTTGACCGTTACAGAGTGGCCCTTCGTCCGTTGGGCACTCGCCTATATCCGGGGGGAATCGGCTCGGACTGCTCCGTTCATTCGGCTCGGAACGCAGAGGTTCCGAAAGCGAAGTCCGCGCAAGGTCATGGCTGCCAGGGGGTGCAATCTCGGCATTTGGCGCGACGACTACATGCGAGTGGACGGTTTTGACGAAGCGTATGTCGGCTGGGGAAGGGAAGATTCGGACATACTGGTCCGGCTGGTCAACTCGGGGGTTTGTCGCAAAGAGGGCCGTTATCTAGTGCCCGTCGTGCACCTCTGGCACCCCCTCGCGTCCCAGTCTAGTCAAGGGACAAACGACGGACTGCTGAACGAGGCCATCCGGTCGGGTAGCACCCGGGCGCGGCTTGGCATTTCTTCGCACGATGACAATAGACCAAGTTTCTAGCGGTCTCACCTCGATCATCGTGACGACCTACAATCGGCCTGACGCGCTGCGTCGCGTCCTGCTCGATCTCGATCGGCAAAGCTCTGATGCGTTCGAGGTCGTCGTGGCCGATGATGGCTCGACTCGTGAGACGGCGGATACTGTAGCGGACCTGAAGGACAGGGTCGGCTACCGTTTGAAGCACGTCTGGCAAGAGGACGAGGGTTTCCGGGTGGCCCGGGCTCGAAACCTGGCCGTTCTGGAATCCGAGGGGGACTACGTGATCTTCCTGGATGGGGACTGCATTCCGCTGAAGGGGTTTGTGGAAGGTCACCTGTGGCTCGCCGAGCCAGGCTGGTGGGTGCGCGGCACTCGCGTGAGCCTGCGCAGGGAATTCACCGACCGGGTCATACGCGAGGAACTGGTCGTTACGGACTGGCCCCTCTTGCGCTGGGCCGTCGCCAGTGTCCAGGGGGACGCGGGTGGCCCTGTGCCGCTCGCGCGCTTTCGAACCCAAGCATTCCGGAAGCGTCGTCCGAAAAGATGGCAAGGTGCTAGGACCTGCAATATCAGCATGTGGCGCGACGACTTCATGCGCGTCGACGGTTTCGACGAATCGTATACCGGCTGGGGACGCGAAGACTCGGACCTCGTGATCCGCCTGATCAACGCGGGTGTGCATCGAAAGGAGGGGCGCCACGCCGTGCCGGTTGTACATCTCTGGCACGCCTCGTATCCACGGTCCTCGAGCGAGTCTAACGAGGCGCTACTGACCGAGACCCTCGACCAGGTAGTCGTTCGTGCGCGCCTCGGCATATCTTCGCACTTGTCGAAGGAGCTGGCCAACCAAGACGGAGAGGCATGACAACTCGCTTCGACGCACTACCAGAGGGGGGCCCACGACCTGAGCCTCCTTCTTGTTAGTTCGACGGCCGACGCTCGACCGGGAGGATCAGGCAGGTCGGACCGCCGGCCCCCTTCCGGAACTCGCTGAGGTCGAGTCCGTGAACGGTCATCCCGCGCCGCTCCAGTTCATCGATGACTGGGGCGTTCTCGGCGGCGTTGGCGATCAACTCGCGCTCGTCCAGACAGATCACGTTCCCGGTAGAAGGCCCGGTCGAAGGGACATCGATGGCGTCGAAGCCACGGAAGAAGCCGTCGGGGAAGACGCCGCTGCAGTGTAGCACCCGCTCGGGTCCGATCACGCTCATCGCACCACCGATGTGCATGTAGCGTTCGACCGGCGCCGTTCGGACTTCGAAGCCCAATCGCTCCAAAATGGCGCCGATCTGACGCGCCCCCTCTCGGTTCGTTCGAGCTGAGAGGCCGACGAAGGCAACGGAGCCGGCCAGAATGACATCGCCGCCTTCCACGGTGCCGGGCTCTCTTATCTCGCCGACGCACGGCTTGCCGAGCGACTCCAGCGCGCGGGACATCCACGCCTCTTCGCCGCGCCGTTTCGGGAGACCCATCCTCAGCTTGACGTGCCCCTCGGACGTGCAAAGAGCCACGTCGCGGGTGAAGACGGAGTTGGGATGACTGTCCAGCTCCGGCACATCAATCACTTCGCAGCCGAAGTGCGCCATCGCCGCTTTCAGTTCCCCGTGTTGCTTGATCGTCAGATCCCGGTTGGCCAGCTCGGGTATGTTGGCACCGCCGTGGGTTCTCACGTCGAAGTATGCATCGCCCGGGGTGGAAACCACGACACGTGTTAGCCTATCGCCTTCGTGTCTAAGCATGGGCGTCCCCGGGCTTTGAGTCTTCTGCATTCCGTCGTCTACGCCAGTGATAGTAGACGGGAACACCACAGAGCGTGATGGCCAAGCCGGCGAGCGACTCGACCGGCCTGGCGACCAGCGTGTTGAGCAAGATCGCCGATGCGGCAACGATGAACACCAGGGGCACCACGGGATACCCCCATGTCTTGTAGGGTCTGGGCAGGTCGGGTCGTCGTACTCTGAGAACGAACACCGACGCGGTCGCAGCAATCCAGAAGATCAGGGACACGAATACCACGTAGGTGAATAGCTGCTCGTACGTTCCTGTGAGAGCGAGCAGGCAAGCCCAGGCCGCCTGGACGAGTATCGCGAATGCGGGCGTGCGGAACCGCGGATGAACCTGGCCGACTCTCCGGAAGAACAGCTTGTCCCGCGCCATGGCGTAATAGACGCGAGGCCCAACGAAGATCGCTCCGTTGAGAGCGCCGAAGGTGGAGACGAGGACGGCGGCAGAGATTAGGCTTGCGGGAGTCCCTCCGAACAGGGCGGTCGACGCCTTTTCCGCGATCCCCACGACGCCGGCCATCTCTTCTATCGGCAGTGCGAGCAGATAGACGACGTTCATCAGCAGATACAGCGTCGTGATGATGAGCGTTCCTCCCACTAAGGCGACGGGAAGGCTGCGCTTGGGATTCCTGATCTCGCTGGAGATGTAGGTGATGTTGTGCCAGCCGTCGAAGGCCCACGAAACGGCGATGATAGCGACCCCGAATCCCATGAGCAGAGCGCCGAACCGAAGTCCGGAGGGGTTGGCGGAGTAGTCGATTGTCGTGGTTGTTCCGACCGTGAACCCCAGGAGGATGAACGCGAGGATGACTCCGATCTTGACTACGGTGAAGATGTTCTGGATCTGCTTGCCGAAGGCAACGCCGATGTAGTTGAAGGTCGACAGGACCAGGATGACGCCGACGGCGACCCACTGCCCTGCCGAGAGAGCGTAGCGGACTTCCTGGCCGAGCACGTTTCCTTCGAACGAGAACAAGGCGTGCTGAGTCGACAGCGCCGGAACGAAGTAGCCAAGATACTCCGCGAAACCAACCCCCAGAGCGGCGATCGACCCGCCCATCGAGACCAGAAAAAGGATCCAGCCGAAGAGAAAGCCGGAAAGCGGGCCATATGCCTCTCTCAAGTAGACGTACTGCCCTCCGGCATGCGGCATGGCAGCACCCAGTTCGGCGAAGGTGAGGGCGCCAAACAGGGTGAGGATTCCGCCGACCAACCACGCCAGCAGGATCAAGCTGGCCGACGGAATGCTCTGGGCCATGATTCCGGTGGTTAGAAAGATGCCGGAGCCGATGACGATCCCCACCATCATCATGATGGAATCGAACAGGCCCAGCTGGCGGGCTAGATCGTTCTCGCGTGCGGCCGGCCTAGCCATCGGTCGTTCTCAGGCGCTCCAGAACTCGCCGGTTGGCGGCGGGGAAGGCGTAGCGGTCCAGCTGTTCGGGCTTCACCCAGGCGAATTCCTGGCAACCGATGGGTCTCGGTGTACCGGTCCGATAGCGGCAGTGGTAGGCGTGCAGAGTGATCTCGAAGTGACTGTAAGCGTGGTTGACCGCCGCGATCTTCTCGCCCGGTTCGACCTCGACAGCAAGCTCTTCTCCGATTTCGCGCACTACGGCCTCCTCGAGCGACTCGCCGGTCTCCGGTTTTCCGCCCGGGAACTCCCATAGACCGCCCAGAAGACCCTTCGCCGGTCGTTTCGCGATGAGGATATGGTCGTCACGCCAGACAACGCCCACAGCGACGTCGTAATGCGGGCGCTTACGGCGAGGGCGACGGCCGGGGCGCTCCTCGACCGTACCTTCAGCGCGGGCTCGACAGAGGTTCTCCAAAGGGCACTCCGAACAGCGCGGCGATCGCGGTATGCAGGAGCCAGCCCCAAGGTCCATGAGCGCCTGGTTCACGTCGCCGGGACGTTCCCGTACCAGTGGCAAGCCGGCGGCCGTTAGGTCGGACTCTTTGGGGTCGGGTAGGTCGAGTAGCCGGCTCATGACCCGCCGCACGTTCCCGTCTATCGCCAGAACCTGCTTGTCGAAAGCGATTGAGCAGATCGCCGCCGCGACGTAGGCGCCGATACCGGGCAGGGCCCGCAGGCTCTTGGAGTCACGTGGGAGCCGGCCCCCGTGCTGCTCGACGATGATGGCAGCTGCTGCGTGGAGGTTGCGGGCGCGGGCGTAATACCCCAGTCCCTCCCAGGTCTTCAGTACGTCGTCGAGCCCGGCCGTTGCCAGCGCGGCAGTGTCGGGAAAGCGTTCCACGAAGCGCTGATAGTAGGGGATGACCGTGTCGACCTGTGTCTGGATCAGCATGACCTCGGCGATCCAGGTCCGGTAAGGATCCTTGGTGTGGCGCCAGGGCAGGTCGCGCCGGTTAGCATCGTACCAAACCAGCAGCCGCTGGCGAAGCTCGGCCGCGGTCGAGCGTGACCACGCGCTCGCGTGGATGGCGCTCAACCCGGCGAATCCAGGTCCCCGAGCTCGGCTCTGTAGACGACCCGGGTGGGACCTTCCAACTCCGGGTTGGAGAAGACGCCGCCGGTGTCGCGGCGAAAGCGGACAGTCAGCACGCTCCCGCTGTGGGTCTCTACATCCACCGGCGGGTCGACGTGACCGGCAGCGCACAGGGTCATGGCCGAGCTTAGGGAACCGCTACCACATGCCAGCGTTTCGCCCTCTACTCCGCGCTCGTAGGTACGGATGCGGATACGGTGGCGGTTCACGACCTCCGCCAGGTTCACGTTGGCGCCTTCGGGCCCGAGCTCGGGCGCGCGGCGGAGCGGCTGGCACACGGGATCGAGGGGGCCATCCGGCAGCGCGGCGACGGGGATCACCAGGTGGGGTACGCCGATGTCGGCCCGGTGTCCCAGTTGAGGGCCCTCCAAACCGGTCACCGTGATGTCGAGGCTGAGGCTGGGCACGGTGCGGAAGGCGAGGTTCACCGTGTCCCCTTCGACTCGTGCGTCGATGTCACCGCCCAGCGTCTCGATGAGCATCCTATCCGGGGCTAGCCCCTCCAAGACGGCGAAGCGGGCTGCGCAGCGCGTGCCGTTGCCACATGTAGACGTCTCCTGACCATCGGGATTCCAAAAACGAACCCGAGCGTCGGCGTCCGAACGTCGGCTCGGCCCGACTACGATGAGGCCGTCGGCGCCCACCGATGTACGGCGCGCGCAGATTCTCTCCGCTAGCGTGCCGGGCTCGGGGAGCTCGAAGAGGGCGCCGTTTATCAGGATGAAATCGTTGCCTGCGCCTTCCATCTTGCAGAAGGCGAGGGGTGAAGTGCCGTCAGACATGTCGGTGATTGCTAGCTCGGTATCTCTTCCTCGTCCTTGATTTCTGCTTCCACCACCTGCTCGGGTGGCTTGAGCTGAGCCGGCTCGGCCGGCGCCGTCGCTTCCCGATCCTCGCGCGACCGCTTGCGGACCAGGACTGCTGTTCCAAGCGATCCGACAACCAGGCCGATCAGCATAGGGACCAGGGCGATCAACGCTACGGGAACTTGGAAGTCCCAGAAGAAGAAAGAGATCTCCTCGGAACGCAGGTTCTGCCAGGCGAAGAAGACGATTCCCGCTGTCAGAACCATCAAGGTGATCTCGCGCGCCCTAGAGGCGATGTCTCGCAACCTGCCCATGGGATCCCCCAGATCCGATCGGCTGTTCTATTTCTGTGCCGGTCAAACTCCAGTTGTTAAGTATCGAGAGTACAACCTAACTTGGCGCGCAACACGGAGCAAAAGCAGGTGTAACAAGGCGCATATGAGATTCACTACATACAGCAAGTACACCGGCCAACTTCTCGAATCGCTCAACCTACAGGAGTTGTTGGATCAGCTGGCCGACTTCCTGCTGCAGAGCGGTTTCGCCGGAGGTCCCTACTACCACCCGTTCTGGGGCGAGTTCGGCGACGGCGAGCCGCAGGACAGTCTCGAGGCGCTGAAAGAGGCGATCCTGCAGAAGCTGCTGGAGATGGGGCACGTGACGCCGGAGATGCTGAAGGCACTGGGCGAGGAACCCGATGAGGAGGGAGCCCGCCAGCTTGCTGATCTGCTCGACGAGATAGTGCAGCAGTTGATCGAAGAGGGCTATCTCAACACCCAACACGTTCCTCAGATGCCGACTGAAGGACAGCCGGTGACGGGGCCCGGTAGCATCGGTAAGGGCGCGGCACGCTCGGTCCAGTTCGGCCTGACCCAGAAGGGTCTCGACTTCCTGGGGTACAAGACGCTGAAGCAGCTGCTCGGGTCGATTGGCAAGTCGAGCTTCGGGGCTCACGATACCGCCGAGCTCTCGACCGGCGTGGAGGCGGAGGCGGCGTCGAAGGAGTACGAGTTCGGCGACACGCTGAACCTCGATGTCCCGGCGACCCTGAAGAAGGCGATCGAGCGCGAGGGTCTCGGTGTGCCGATCGATCTGGAGTACGGCGATCTTCACGTGCATCAATCGGAGTACCGCTCCTCTTGCGCCACCGTGCTGCTGCTCGATTGCTCGCATTCGATGATACTGTACGGCGAAGACCGGTTTACCCCGGCGAAGAAGGTCGCCCTCGCCCTGGCGCACCTGATACGCACCCAGTATCCCGGTGATACCCTGCGCGTGGTGCTGTTTCACGACGGCGCGGAGGAGATTCCGCTGGCGGAGCTGGCTAGGGCACAGGTTGGCCCATACCACACCAACACATCGGACGGACTGCGGCTCGCCCGGCGCCTGCTGCTCTCGCAGAAGAAGGACATGCGGCAGATCGTCATGATCACCGATGGGAAGCCCTCGGCGATGACGGTTTCTCCGGGGCACGTTTACAAGAACCCGATCGGTCTGGACCCGAGGATCTTGAGTGAGACCTATCGCGAAGTGTCGATGTGCCGCCGTGCCGGGATCCAGATCAACACATTCATGCTGGCCCAGGACTATGCGCTCGTGGAGTTCGTCAAGAAGGTCTCGGAGCTGTGTCGCGGCAAGGCCTACTTCACCTCTAGGGTAACCCTGGGGCAGTACATCATGATGGACTTCCTGCGCCGCAAAGTGCGACGCGTTCAGTAGGGCTCGGGAGCTGCCCCGCATGTTTCGAGTGGAAGAACGTGAGGGTTCGGTACGTTTCACCGTTCGCGCGCAGCCCCGTGCCTCCAGGACGGAGATCGCCGGCGCCTACGGCGATTCAGTGAAGATCAGGCTGACCGCACCGCCGGTGGAGGGTGCCGCGAACGCGGAGTTGATCGCGTTCCTGGCCAAGAAGCTGGGAGTGCCCAAATCCGCGGTCCGTGTCGTGAAAGGGGAGAGAGGACGGGAGAAGGTCGTGGAGGTCGACGGGCTCAGCGCTGAGGACGTCGGGGCCCGCCTCCGCTGACTCCTACCCGCTTGATGTGCCGAGTCCTGCGTAGAAGGCGTCCCAGTCAACATCGCTCAGGTGCAGACCGGTGCGATCGCCGAATCGGCTGGCGGAACGACGGAATCGTCTGAGCATCCGCTGGCGCTGCAGATCCGAGAGTTCCGAGACGATTGCGCACTTCTCGATGTCGAGGATGTAGGCCTCGACGGAGCCATCCCACTTCACGAGGACGTTTCTGATGTTGAGGTCGCGGTGGATCACGCCGGCATCGAATAGAGAAGCCAGCAACGCTCCGGCCGCGGTCATCACCTCGTGCCGCTGTGCTTCGTCCAGCCTGATCTCGCCGAACAGGCATGCGGCCAGGTCGGCGGCGTCGGTGATCAGCTCACGGGCGACCTCGCCTCGGTAAATCATACCGCTCGAGTAAACGGTCGCCGCAGTGACATCCGGCGTCGGTATGGCGCGATCACGAAACGCGAGTGACATGTAGATCTCGTTGAATGGGCGAGGTGTCCCCAGGCCGAGAAACCGGTCACCCGTCAGTGGGGCCAGCAGCCCGCCGTGACTAAGGCGGCGCACCAGCCAGCGGTCGAGACTGGGACCGGGAATCACGAATACCGCGGTGCGACCGCGGACGGTCTCGCGTTCGGGATGCTGGGCGGCGTAGTCGTAAAGCGTCCCGGACGAAGCGATGGCTTCCTCTACGAAAGGCAGCGCTTCCGCGCGGGCGATCACGTGAGCGCGGCCGATTCGTGCGCTGCGGTAGCCCGGCGGCGGGAAGGCCGGTGGCGCTCCGCTTGCTAGAGTTGTGCTCATCGCCGGCGAAGCTAGATGGCTTACCTGGGCAGAGCAACCGAAGAGCGAGAGCGTTGCTTGCGCCGCCCTCGACGGCGAGTATTCGGCACGCCCGGCTTGAAGGGTCTCATCGAAAGCGCGAGAGGTCTGAGTGCGGCCGTTAGAAAGACGTGCGATGTTAGCTCTTCTGTGCGGTGTTCTGGTTTCGGCCGTAGCCTGCCCTATCCAGCGACCGCCGGTCCCACCGGAGTACCTGGACTTCCGCGCTCGGCTACAGACGGCGGTGACGGACACTGCGCTGGTGGAGATGGAGGGGCTGGGCAGGATGCAGGCCCGGCTCGAGGGCCGGCTCACCGACTTGGCCGCCATCACTAGGGTAGACTCCTTGCTCGCCGCGCTGGAGGCCGACGAGGAGCTGTATCCGCTGTCCGGAGCCATAGCCACCACCGTAAGGATCCGGCTGGAAGCGAGGGGCGTCAGCGGGAGCGTGCGGAACGCGTTCGCCAACCCCGACGGCCAGCGGTTGGCCGTGGATGCCATCGTCATCGGACTGGGTCGAGCTCTGCACTTGCTTGGAACGACACCGGCGGGAAGCAGGGCTGGCGGTACGGCGGGTGGGTGCGGTCCTGCTCCAGGTCGTCGGTGCTTGGCCACACTTGCGTAGCCCGACTCCATCGCCCTTAGGAGCCCTCCGGCAGGCGCGTCCTGCGCGACGAGAAGGGGTGCTCGGGCCAAAGCTCTGCCTTTCGATAGCCGGTCCAACAGTCAAGACACTAACGCATAAATATCGTACTGACAACACGTTGGACGGCAGGTACAGGCCGGTGGACCGCTGGACACGAGTGTCGTTCCTGCTGCCGTTCGAATCTCGAGCTTCCAAGTCGCAAGTCCGGGGAGCGGCAGACTTGCAGCGGCATATTCTCTGCAACAAATTGTTGTTCTAGGACTGTCAGCAGTCCTGAGCGGTCCCAACCATCTCGTTCATACCGGAGTCTCAGCTGCCGGCCCGGGAGGCTGGTCTGTGCATACCCCGACTTATCGTAGCAATAATCAACAAGCCCAAAGGAGGCGTGCGATGTCCTCGCGAGTCCTTACAGTGGCCGCGGTTGTGGCTGTCCTCGGCGGCTGGGCGATCCTCGCCGACATAGTGCCGAACGAGGTCGAGCAGCCCGGCACTCAGCCGAATGAGATTGGGGCGCTGGAGTCCCCGGACAAATGCGATAACTGCCACGGCGGCTACAGCCCTGCCGTCGAGCCAGCACACAACTGGCGCGGCAGCATGATGGCGAACGCTGGCCGCGACCCGATCTTCTGGGCCACGGTGGCGGTGGCTGAGCAGGACTTCGATGGTGCGGGGGACCTGTGTATCCGCTGCCATTCGCCTGCGGGTTGGACGGCCGGCCGCTCGACGCCCACGGATGGCTCCGCCCTGGCTTCCAAAGATGCCGACGGCGTGCAGTGCGACTTCTGCCATACCATGACCAATCCCGACGGTCAGGAGCATGCGGGGGTGCAGAACGCGCCGTTCGTGGCCAACGACGGGGCGGCACCGCCCGAGGGCTACTACGGCAGCGGCATGTATGTGTTGTGGGATCAGTCGGACAAGTTGGGCCCGTATCCCGACGCGGAAGCGCGGCACCAGTTCCTTGAGTCGGGGTTCCACCGCGACAACGATTTCTGCGGCACCTGCCACGACGTCTCGAATCCCGTCGTCGGCGACCTGGCCCCCAACAACGGGACGCAACCGACCGCTGATGCTGTGATAGCCAGCGGAGATTATGGCACCCCGGTGAACCAGAAGGCGGCCTTCAACAACTTCCCGTTCCAGTACGGCATCGTCGAGCGGACCTTCAGCGAGTTCAAGGCGAGTGCTTTGGATGAGACGCCAGTGTCGGACTACCCGACCTTGATAGCACGTGAGCCCGACCTTGAGGGCGGTGCGCTGCAAGTCGCGTACGATAACTCGGCGGCAACGGGTAACGAGTACGCGGACGGCACGCCGCGTTTCTTCAATTGCCAGATCTGCCACATGAGGCCCATCGAGGGCGCCGGCTGCAACAAGAAGGGCGCGCCGATACGCAAAGATCTACCGCTGCACGACATGACGGGCGGTAACTACTGGATTACCGACGCCATCCAGTGGCAGGATCAGCGTGGCCTGCTCCGTCTGGGCGGCGGCCTGACAGCGACGCAGACTGCGGCTCTCGACGCCGGCAAGGCGCGGGCGATGAAGCAGCTCAGCCAGGCGGCGACGCTCAGCGTGACGGGTGACGTTGTGAAAGTCGTCAACCACACGGGTCACAAGCTGATCTCAGGCTACCCGGAAGGCCGCCGCATGTGGCTCAACATCAAGTGGTATGACGGAGTGAACGCAGAGCCGATCCGTGAGGACGGCGCTTACGGCTTGATCAATGTGACGCTCGACGGGCAGCCGCTGCAGGTCGAGTCGCTCGTCGACCTGCACGACCCAAACACAAGGGTGTACGAGGCGCATTACGGGATGACGCAGGCGTGGGCCGACAAGCTTGTGAACGTTCTCGGGGTATCGCCGGGCCTGGTGCTCGAGTACGACCGCCTGACGGGCGTTGCTGGAATGACGCTCGGAGACTTGGCGGCGCCATCGTCGGGTCCCCACGTGGAGACTTTCCACTTCGTGCTGAACAACACGGTGATCAAGGACAACCGGATTCCGCCCTACGGGATGGATTGCGAGGAGGCCCGGAAGCGCAATGCCCTACCTGTGCCGTCCGACCAATACGGTGGACCGACTCTGCAGCCGGGTGAGCATTGTTCGGGAGCGACCTACGGCTACTTCGACGAGTTCCAGCTCTCGAGGCCGAACTTGGGTGAGGTGTACGCCACGATCGACCTGCTCTACCAACCCACCAGTTGGGAGTACATCCAGTTCCTGTACCTGGCGAACAACGGCGGCAACCCGTTCTTTGCCGACGAGGGCAAGAACCTGCTCGACGCGTGGCTCGCAACAGGCATGGCCGAGCCGTACGTGATGGCATCGGCCACTTGGGGTGAGTCACCCGGACCCGCAGAGATGTTCGTCGAGGTCAACAGCCTCGAGACCTGGTGTGTCGACAAACGCAGTGGCTTCACGAGCGTGTGCAGCACGTTCGGCAACAACGAGACTGTGGGGATCGTCGCCGTGACCGATACCGACGGCCAGCCGCTCTCCGGAAGTCAGGTCTACGCCGAGATCACCGATGCTTCGGGTACGGTGGTGACCAGCCTGCAAGGGTTCAGCGACGCGAACGGCCAGGCCGAAATGACCTGGAAGATTCCGCGCCGACAGGCAGCGGGCGTCTACACGATCACGGTCGTGCACGTGGTGAATGGCGACTACGTCTACGACGCGGCGGCGGGCCCGACGGCGACTTTCACGGTTCAGTAGCTCGCCGCGCAGTCCTATCACATCGAGAGCCCCGATCCCTGCGGGGCTCTCTGTACATCGACCGCCATCCAGGCCGAGGCCGCTACAGCCGCAGGGCCACCGACGCGACGAGGTAGTGGAGCCAGGCGAAGGTGTAGACGGTGTCGGCATCGGCGCCGCCTTCCAGCGTCCGGTAGCCGAGGGCCAGGCTCCAGCGGTCCGTCGGGTCGTATCTCACCTTCAGCGCCAGGTCCTCGGCCCGCCCCTGAGGCGCGGCCAGCGCATCCAGGTCACCGGTGATCCGCCAGTGCGGGCTCAGACGCACCTGCCCGGCCAGATGGATCAGCGGGACGGGCCCGACGTTGCTGTCGCTGGCGCTCGTGCCCTCCTGTTCCAGCGCCACCTTGGCATCGCGGATCTTCGCCGTGAGGCCGATGTGCCAGCGCCACTTCCGCCCGTCGTGGAAGCGATAGCGATAGGTCAGCCGGTAGGAGTTGAAGCGGTAGCTCCCTTCCGTCGGGACACCCGCCGCGAAGGTCTCGCCGGCGAACTCGACCGGCTCGTCCAGCGTCCCCGT
>JBDHHL010000066.1:0-13157 GCA_039589375.1 Gemmatimonadota bacterium
AAGCCGACGCCGAACGAGCGGGAAAGCTGCCGCGAGTTCCTGGAGAAGGAGCTCGACGTGCTTCGCGGAGTTCGAGTCATTCTCGCGCTTGGCGGCTACGCTTTCGATCACGTGTTGCGGGTTCTCCGAAAGCGAGGTTTGGACATACCATCGCCGTCGCCGGGGTTCGCGCACGGTCGGGAAATCGACCTGAACCCAGACGGTCCCGTGCTGTTGGGGGCTTATCATCCTAGCCAGCAGAACACTTTCACCGGCAAGCTCACGCCCGAGATGTTCGACTCGGTACTGGCGCGCGCCATCACCCTCACACAGGGGCCCACCTGATTACCGTAGAAATCAGTCCCGGCGGAGATGTACTTGCCGGATTATCTTATTCGTAAGAAGCGCGAGGTTAGGTTTCGCAAGAACGGACTACTACTGGCTGGACACATGAGCACACAAGAGAATGGCCCGGTGGGAGCAGAGGGTGGGTCGGTCGAAGCAGGGGGCTCGGTTGAAGTGCCCGGCCGCAGGAGGGGCCGGCGCTGGTTGATCTGGACGGTGGGCGTGGTGGCCTTCGTCTTCATCGGCGTGGTCGCCGCGCTGAAGATCATGTTCCCGCCGGAGAAGCTCCGCGAGCTCGTAGTCCCGCGGCTGGAAGCGAGGGTCGGGCGCCAAGTGGAACTCGAAGCGGTAAGGCTGAAGCTCTTCCCGCGCCTGGCCGTCCGGCTCGAGGGCCTGTCCGTCGCCAACCCGCCGGAGTTCAACTCCGAACCGACCATGGAGTTTGCGGCCGTCGAGCTTCACGTCCGTTTCTGGCCGCTACTGCGGAAGCAGATGGAACTGCGCCAGGTCCGGTTGCTGGGTCCGGTCTTCCGCTACCAGGTGCTGGCGGACGGGACCAGCAACTTCGAAGGGCTCGGCCCGGCTGCAGGCTCCGAAGGGAAAGCGTCCGGTGGGCCGACGGTGCAGCCGGATCTCGCCATGGCGTCGGCGGCTGCGCCGTTCGCCATCGAGGATCTCTTGGTGCGGGAAGGGCAGGTCTTCTATACCGACGGACGCAGCGGGCGCGGCGCCAGCCTGTCGCTCGAGGGACGATTGTCCGCCCTACCGGAGGCCGAGGCACGCGAGCGAATTCGAAGTGAAGGGAAGCTCGAGCTAGGGTCGATCCAGGTCTTGGTTCCGAACGTCGGCGCGGACAGCTTCCCGCTGCCCGACACGGAGATCGAGTACCAGGCCATGGCGGATCTGTACGGCGATAGCCTGGAACTAGTTCTGATCGCCACCAAGGTGGGCGGTGTTCCTGTCGCTGGATCCGGAACCGTCTACGGCCTGCGCGGTGATCGCTCTATCGAAGTGACGATGACATCGAGCGAGTTCGACATCGCCGATTTCTTGGCCGGTTTGCCCGAGGCTGTACAGCCCACGGACTTCGAAGCTGCCGGCCTTGCCCAGCTCGTGGTGAGAGTTTCGGGCCCCATCGGCGATGGCGCCGTCCCCGAACTCGATGGAGTGCTTGACGTCCAGGATGCTCGCGCGGCCCATGTGCAGTACGGTCGTCTGCTGGCGGAGGGTGCTGGCCAGGCCACGTTCGATGCGCACTCGGTGTCGCTGCCGGCATTCACTGGGGAACTCCTCGGCCGACCGTTCGAGCTTCAGCTCGCCGCCCAGAATCTGAGGAACCCGGTCGTCGACGGCCGTTTTCGCGGGAACTTCGACCTCGCGCGCCTGGCAAGTTTGCGCGAGGACCCACCACACGTCGAAGGCCTGGCGGACGTCGACATGAGGTTCACGGGCCCGGCGAAGGACCCCGGCCGTCTGGAGCTTGTCGGCCCCATCAACCTCTTCCTGGTCAGCTACCAGAGCCCCTCTCTCGCCGTACCTGCACGGATGGATACGGTGAGGCTACAGCTGACGGGCACCGGTGTGGCGGCGGAGGAAGTACCGATCAAGATGGGCGACAGCGATCTGACGCTCTCGTTCTCAAGCGACAGTCTGCTTCGAGCTTTCCTGAGTCGTGACACCGCGGCACGGCCGCTGGTCGAGTTCACCGCGCGATCGCAGCGTCTGGACTGGAGCGAGATCAAAGCCGACACCACCACCGTTGGCTACGGCCAGCTGGTCGCGGCGCGCCTGGCCGGGCGCAGTCTCGACGGGCGCGATCCGGGTGAGATCGGCCGCGAACGATACCCACTGCCCGAGCTGCCGCCGGTCAACGCTCGTGGCCACGTGCAGATCGGCGAGTTCCTCAACCGACCGACGCGGGTGGAGAACGTCGGCTTCAATGTGGTGCTGCGGGATGGCGTCCTCGGGCTGGAAGAGCTGGACGGCCAGGTCTTCGGTGGCCGACTCGCCGGTGGGCTGTCGCTCGATCTCAGCCGGGGTGAACCGCCCTTCGCTCTCGACTACGATCTCACGCTGACGGCCGCGGAGGCGGGCAGCGTCGTCGGGGCCTGGACCCGGCTCGGCTCGGTGCTGACCGGTGTCGTTGACTTCCGTATCACCGGAGCGACCCCGATCGATGAAGGGATGTTGCCTGCGGCCGAGGCCATCGCCGCGGTCGGCCACGCCACTTTCAGCGAGGGTCGCTTTGCAGACTTCGGTGTCATGAATGCCCTGGCCGAGAGATTCAAGGTCGACAGCGACGTTGTTTCGACCTTCAAGCAGCTCGGTGGCGCTTTCCGGATCGAGAACGGTGCCTTCGTCCTGGACGAGTGGGAATACAACGCCGACGACTGGAGCGCTGGCATCAGCGGCTCCGCCGGGCTAGGCGGGACACTCGACCTGCGGCTTGCCACGGAGATGCCGCCGTCGATGCTCGACCAGGCCTCGTTGTTGCCAGGGGGCAGCGTACTCGGCGGACTGGTACTAGAGCTTCCGGAGGACGAAATGCTGCCGGTCGTCGTGGAAGTCGGCGGCACTGTGTCAGACCCGGCGCTCGGGATCGACACCGAGGCCCTTCAAGAAGCGATGGAAGAAAGCCTCGAAGGAGCCAGCAAGGATCTGCTGAGGCGGCTCTTCAGGAGGCCGCCGCCGGATTAGGCGCAAGATAGGCCCGGGGCCGCCGCCTGGCCGGCGGCGGCCCCGGCGTGTTGCACGGTAGGGAAGTTATTTCTTCTTGGCGGCCGCTCTCTTCTTGGTGGCCGCCTTCTTCTTCACAGGCGCCTTCGTCCTGGTGGTTGGCTTCTTCTTTGTCGCAGCCTTCTTCTTGGCGGCCGCTTGTCTCTTCCTAGCGGCTGCCTGTTTCTTCTTCGCCGCCGCTTTCTTGGCGGCGGCCTTCTTCTTGGCGGCAGCCTTCTTCTTGGCGGCCGCTTTCTTCTTGGCAGCTGCCTGCTTCTTCTTGGCGGCCGCCTGTTTCTTCTTCTGCACTGCCCTCCTGGCGGCGGCCTTCTTCTTGGCTTCTGCCTTCTTCTTCCTCTCCGCCGCCTTCTTCGCGGCGGCTCTCTTCTTGGCTGCGGCCTTTCTTGTCTCGGCCAACTTCCTCTTGGCTGCCGTGGTCTTCTTGGCCGCCGCCTTCTTGGTTGCAGCGACCTTCTTCTTCACTTTTGCTGTGGTTGTCTTTCTGGATCGTGCTGTCGCCATCGGTCCCTCCTTTGCGATAGTTGAGGCCATCCTGATAGGCGCCGCCTGGGCGCGAGCGTTCAGTCCGTCTATTCAGCTAATGTGTGCGTGTTGGGCGTCAAATCAACATGATTGGTTGGTGACTTCATAATTCGACATTCATAAGTCGACATTCGCCATTCAAAGCCCGCAACCTCAGAACCCTCCTCCTCCGCCACCGCCGAACCCGCCACCCGAAAACCCGCCGCCGCCACTGAAGCCCGAGCCACTGCTCGCCGAGCGCGGTGCCGTCACCAGCGCCGAACTGGTCGCGGTAGTCATGCTTCCGAGCGAGCGTGAGAAGTAGTGGGCGTGGAAATGCGAAGGGTGTGCGCTGACGTACCAGCTGGGCGGCTCGATGATGATGGTCTCGAAGGCTTCGGTCCATCTCTCCTCCAGGCCCATGCACGCGGCAAATGGGAGAAGCTTCTCGAAGTGGTCGAGTGTGACGTACTTCAAGCGATCGCGATCGACCCGATCGATGTACTCCCTGAGTCCTAGCACGTGATTCAGCACCCACACGCCCTTCACGGTCCGCGCTGGCATGAACAGACCGAAACCGATGACGAGGATCGGCGCGGCGATCAGCGAGCCCCAGCGAACGACCGGAATGCCGAGGTCGAACTGTGTCGCGATGAAACCCAACCCGGCCGCCAGAGCGGCCACCACGACGCCGATCCCGACCCAGGTCCCTTGCACTTTCTCCGGCCGCGCCGTGAACAGTTTGGGAGGCTTGGTCAGAGCACCGTAGATGCGGCGCTTTATGCCGTCGACGTCCTTGTAGAATTTCTGCTTCAGCTCGGAGACCTGGACCGAGCGGGCGCCATCCGGGGCCGCATCGTCGCTCGCATGCCGCCATAGCGCCCGCAGCGTCGCAAGCTCGAAGTCCTTCAGGTCGGTAACGCCCGCAGGATCCCTCAAGATATGAATGATATGGTCCTTCGGCTTCCGGCGCCGCCGGCTCGGCACCTCCTCGATGCGCAGGTACCCGCGGATCGCGAGGTCGATGATCGTGGCCGAGAGGTCTCGAGGATCGACGCTGAAGTCCATCAACGTGCCCACCTCGGCGGGGCTCATGTCCTCGGGCGGGTCGTACTGGGGCATGATCGAGCGGCTCAGCTCGGGGTCGCGCCCTTTCCTCCACCAGAGCCGGAACATGGCGAAGAAGACGAGGAACGGGATCGGCAGGAACAGGTAGTCGCCGATCAGCCAAAGCAGGTTTGCGGTCGCGGTGGGCGGGGCTACGACGCCGGGGTCCCAGCCAACCACAACGGTCAGTCCTTCTCGGGGCATAAGTCGCCGCGTCGTCTCGAAGCGAACCGTCGCCCCGCTGATGTTCTGCTCGTAGTCCGAGCCGCGCACGCCTCGAGCGCCAGTGTAGGCCACGGCGCGAAGGCCGGTCACATCGTCGGGAAGGTTCACGGCCGCCTGCACCCGGTGAATCGGTATCTCCCACTCGTCACCGGTCACGTTCCAGTACAGCTCGTCGTGGGACCATTCCATCCCGTCGCCGTCGTCGAAGTGACGCAGCGCGTTACTGACCCGGTAACGGTAGACGACCGTGCGCGTGGCATTATTCGCCCCCGGCACCCACGTCTTGATGTTGACCAGCGCTCCTTCGCGCTTGATCTCGTGGAGCAGAGCGTTGCCCTGGCCGTCCACCACCGACTCGATGTCCAGGCTGATGCGGTGCCGTCGGCCATCATCCAAACGGTACTTGACCGGTATGAAGCGATAGACGCCGTTCCATGCTCCGTCGAACCGGAAGGTGATGCGCTCTTCGACGTTGATCGAGCCGTCTAGCCCCACATTGTAGGTCGCGTCGAAGAAGTTGATCGCGAGACGTCGGCTTTGGGCATGCAGAGGCGTCGAGGATGCTGAGTAACCGATAGCGAGCGCCGCGACCGCCCCGCAGAGTGCTGTTCGCAGCGGTCGGCGCGCCTTTAGCGCGTTCAAGAACAGCATGGTTCGACCCTCTTAGCTGAAATCCACCTTCGGGGCTTCACGCTCTTCCGGCGACTCCAGCTCGAAGTACTCCCGGTCCTTGAAGCTGAACAGCGAGGCGATGATGCTGGACGGCACCACGTGCACCTTGGTGTTGTAGTCGCGCACGACCGCGTTGTAGTAACGGCGCGCCTGCTGGATCTTGTCCTCGATCTCGGACAGGGTGCCTTGTAGCTGGCTGAAGTTCTCCGAGGCGTGCAGGTCCGGGTAGTTCTCCGCGACTGCGAACACCGAACGCAGCGCCTGCGTCAGCATGTTCTCGACCTTCGCCTGCTCCGCCGGTCCCTGCGCAGCGATCGCCTGCGAGCGGAGTTCCGTCACCTTCTCGAACACGCCCTTTTCGTGGCTCGCGTAGCCCTTGACCGTTTCCACGAGGTTGGGGATAAGGTCGTAGCGACGCTTGAGCTGCGCATCGATATCGGCCCAGGCCGCGTCGGCGCGCACGCGCAGGGACGCCAGCGAGTTATATAGGACGATGCCGATGATGGCGACCGCGGCGAGAACGAGTATGAGAACGAGGTTGTCCATAGCATGCCTCCGAGTGTCGTTGGGTACGGACATCAAGATGGGGCTTCAGCGGCGGCCTCCGAAAGTGCAGGGCGCTGGGAGGTCCTGCCTGCCGTCTCTCTCGAGTAGGGTGGCAGTCGCCTGGGTGGATCTGTCCGCCCGCGCGGTAAACTGTATCTTGGGCGTGTTCGTCAGAGACAGTAGCAAGGCCAGAGGCTCCTGGCCGTTGACTTCTCGCCGCGAGCGTGCTGGATGCCCCGACTGTTCCGCAACTTCAGGAGGAGAGCTGTGAGACCGATATTGAAGCGCCCGGTTATCGCCGTCGCGTGTCTTGCCCTATCGCTGGGCCTGAGTGCTTCCCGGCTGGAAGCACAGAGAGCCGCTGCCTACGCCGAGGCACCCGCGCCCGGGCGCTACGCCGAGGCCGTCAACCTCGCCCGCGTCGTGATGAGCGCGATCATGGAGGAGAGCGGAACGCCGGGAATGTCGGTGGCGGTGGGCATCAACGGAAAGATCGTCTGGTCCGAGGGGTTCGGCTACGCCGACGTCGAGAATCGGATTCCCGTTTGGGAGGAGACGAAATTCCGCATCGGTAGTGTGTCGAAGCCGGTGACTTCAGCGGCGCTCGGTCTGCTTTACCAGCAAGGTAGCCTTGACCTCGACGCCCCGGTTCAGCGCTACGTCCCGAGTTTCCCCGAGAAACGTTGGCCCATCACGACGCGGCAGCTCGCGGGACACCTTGCGGGCGTCCGACACTACCGGGGAGACGAGTTCTTGAACAGCAGGCGGTACGAGACCGTTTTGGAAGGGCTCGAGATCTTTCAGGATGATACGCTGCTGTTCGAGCCCGGAGCTCGCTGGTCGTACTCCAGCTACGCGTGGAACCTGATCAGCGCCGTCGTGGAAGGGGCGTCCGGGGAGAACTTCCTCACGTACATGCAGGAGAACGTCTTCGAGCCGCTGGGGATGGTCCACACGATCGCCGGCTACACCGACAGCATCATCCCGCACCGCACGGGTTTCTACCAGCGGGCCGGGGACGGCCGGGTGCTCAATGCGCCCTTCGTGGACAACAGCTACAAGTGGGCCGGAGGCGGATTTCTCTCCACGCCCGAGGACTTGGTGCGCTTCGGCATGGCCCATCTGGGCGATGATCTGCTCGAGCCGGGGACCGTCGAGCTGCTCTGGACGTCTCAGCGTACAAACGATGGCTCGCAGACGGGCTATGGCATCGGTTGGAGCGTGGGCACGACGGGCGGAGGGTCTCGATGGGCGAGCCACGGTGGCGGCTCGGTGGGTGGTACCACGTTCTTGTTGATATTGCCGGAGCACGAGGCGGCCGTCGCTATGGTTGGCAATATGAGTCAGGCACCTACAGGTTACGTTCCGTCTCTCATCATCCTCGAGGCTTTCCTGGCGTCCGAGCAGCTGGCCGCGGAAGCGGAGGGTGCGGGGCCGAACATGAGCGGCGCCTATCAGTGCTCGGGCGAGTCTCGTGGCGAGTCGATTGGGACCGGTGAGTTGGATCTCCGTGGCACCCCATCGGACTACTGGGGGCGTATCGTCTGGGGCAACGAGACCACGGACCGGATCGTCTACGCCTCCAGCAGCGCCAGCGAGACCCGCCTGATCTCGGTGGACGAGCGCGGACGTCTCACCGATACGCGTCTGCACGCAGAGGCTGCGGGCGTGGCCGGCACGTGGTTCAGCGGTGGGAGGCGCGGCAGTCTGACGTGCCAGTTGCGTTGAGGCTGGCTTCGTCCCGCTAATCGCTGGGGCGCGCGGGGTTTCGGCGGCCTGACCTCGGGCGGCACGCGTCGAGCGCTTTCGAGCTTCACTCGGCGGGCTACTGCTCCATCGCTTTGATCGGGATCTCCCAGATCCCGTCCTTGTCTTCAGCCGGCGCCACAACAACGAGGGCGGCGGAGCTCGCGGCCCAGCCTACGGACCGAAGGTCCGTCGGAAGCTCGATCGTGATCACCGATCCGTCCTCTAGTCCCACGACCTCCACCAGGTTCTCGCCGGCCTGGTCGCCTTCAATCGGTCTCGCCAATAGTGCCTTCCCATCCGGGGACAGGCCGATGTACTCGCCAACGGCGCGTACCGTCTTGGCTGACCCTGTTGCAAGAGAGACCTGCTTGAGTTCGTTGATCGCGTCGGTAACGGAACTCGAATCGAGGCCGTAGTAGATCGACCGCCCATCGGGTGACCAGTCGAGGCGGTAGACCATTCCCCGCTCGCGTAGCAGCACCCTGACCCGACGCGTTTCCCAGTCGATGATGTGAATCTCGCTGGCCGCCGCCGCCGTCGATCGCGAGGCGACCAGGGCGATGCGAGCCCCATCCGGCGAGAACGCGAACGCGTTGGCTCCTGTGCGGATCAGCATCCGGGGCGGATCCATCGGGCGCCCGCTGGCCGGGTCGATCTCCACCGTCCAGACCCGGGGCGGACCGATGGCGGCAATGAAACCGATCCGATCTCCCGAGGGTGACCAACGCGCGTTGTAAGCCGCCCACATCTTACGGAACGCGAACGGATCGCTCCCATCGGTCGGTACGATCCAGAGCACGGGGTCCGGGCGTGTCTGGATGGCGGCGTAGAAGCGCGAGTCCGGGGAGGGCGCGACCTTCGGATGTATCGCCGCACCGATCTGAGCGACGAGTTGTGGTTCCGGCGCGAGGCGCCTCGCCGCCGCGTCTTCCGGCTCCGTCTGCTGCGCGATGAGTTGACTTGCCGTCAGTGCTATCGCGAGCGGCGTGGTCAGGACTGAGAATCGAATTCGGAACCTCATTTCGCCGGCCATATCCCCAATCGAATCGTCGCCTCGAGTCGCTCGTCTCGCCGCACGATTTCCACCGATACTTCCTGGTCGATGCGCTCCGGAGATAGCGCCGCCTGGAGCGATGCCATCCCCAGGACGAGATCGCCGTCGAGCGACACTACAACGTCGCCGGCGCGGATTCCAGCCCGGTCCGCCGGTCCGCCCGACTCGAGCTCCGCAACTTCGACCCCGGATAGCTGATCTCGTGACAGGCGGCGCGCCTCCCTGGCGTACAGCGGTCGCTCTCGACCGGAGATTCCCAGATAAGCACGGCGATAGATGCCGTGTGAGATCAGCGCGGACATGATGCGTCGCGTCGTGTGATTCACCGGAATCGAGAATCCGATGCCGGCGCCGCGACCGATTGCCGCTGTGTTGATTCCCACGACCAGCGCATGACTGGTGATAAGCGGGCCGCCTGAGTTGCCCGGGTTGATGGCGGCATCGGTCTGGATGACGTTATCGATCAGCCGCCCGGCCACCGTGCGCATGGACCGACCAAGCGCGGAGACCACGCCGGCGGTGACGGTTGAGTGAAAGCCGTACGGGCTCCCGATGGCCAGGACGAGCTGGCCGACCTGAAGCTCGCCGGCGTCACCGAACTCGGCGGCCGAAAGGCCGCTGGCGTTGGCGCGCAGAACGGCCAAGTCGCTGGCTGCATCCGTGCCCAGGATCTCCGCCTCGGCGTCTTCGCCGTCGGCGAAGGTGACCTCTACCCGCCGCGCGTTCTCGACGACGTGGTTGTTCGTAACGACCAGGCCGTCGGGTGCGATCACGACCCCGGATCCGTTTCCACCGGTTGGATCATCCCAGAACGCGAACTGGCGGCCCGTGACCGCGATGTTCACGACGGCGGGACGCAGTCTTTCGGAGACTTCGATGACGGCCCGGCTGTAGGCGTCGAGTATCCGGGCGGCGCCGGAATCGGAGTCCGCCGATGCCTGCCCTTCGGTATTGTCCGACTCGACTGGTACGAGCGGAATATTGGGTTCCATCGTGTTTCCTGCCTTCCGAAGCGTTGGTGACGTACACTACCCGCTGCCGACGGCCTCGGTTTCAGAGCGCTGTTTGACTGCTGCCGTTTTTCCTATAATGCCGTTCTCGTTGCAACGCAAAACGTCAGTCGGGAGGCCAAATGAGGACTCGCGCCCTCTTCGTCGCAGCTCTGGCGGCGCCGCTCGCCCTCGCGCCGGCCTGGGCGCAGGAAGCCGGCCGGCCGCTCCGGCCCGTCCACACCTACTCGATCGTAGCGCGAGACGCGGCCAACGGACAGCTGGGTGTGGCGGTTCAGTCTCACTGGTTTTCGGTGGGAGCCATCGTCTCGTGGGCCGAACCCGGGGTCGGAGCCGTGGCCACGCAGTCGTTCGTCGAGGTCTCGTACGGTCCGTTGGGGCTCGACCTGATGCGCGCGGGCAAGAGCGCGGAACAGACGCTCAGAGCGCTGCTCGCCGGGGACGAGCATACCGACGTGCGCCAGGTGGCGATGGTCGATGCGCGGGGCAATGTGGCCGTACATACGGGAGAGGATGCGATCATCGAAGCGTGCGATCGGACAGGCGACGGCTACTCGGTGCAAGCCAACCTGATGGCGAATTCGACCGTGTGTGATGCCATGGCCGAGGCCTACGAAACAACGCAAGGGGATCTCGCCGAGCGCCTGATGTCGGCGCTCGAGGCGGCACAGGCCGAGGGCGGTGACATCCGCGGCAAGCAGTCGGTGGCGATACTGGTGGTCAGCGGTGATCGCGAAGCGCCTGCTTGGGGCGGTCGCATCTTCGACCTTCGAATCGAGGACCACGCGGAGCCGCTAAGAGAAATGAGGCGGCTGCTGACGCTCGCCCGGGCCTACAACCACATGAATCAGGGCGACGAGTACATGACCCAAGGAGATGTGGAGAAGGCGGTCGACGCTTATAGCGTGGCGGAGGAGCTGGTTCCGGACAGTCACGAGATGATCTTCTGGCATGCCGCGACATTGGCCGGGGTTGGGCGTGTCGAGGAAGCGCTCCCTCTCTTCAAGCGGGCCTTCGACATGTGGCCGGACTGGCGTACGCTCGTCCCGCGCTTGCCGGCCTCCGGTCTCCTTCCGGACGACCCGGAGCTCATCGAGCGGATCATCAATGTCAGGTAGTCTCGAAGACATCATGAATAGGAGAGTGACAATGCGCGGTAGAAGATGGTTCCCTCCATTGATGGCAGCGATCCTGGGCTTGGTCGTCGCTCACGCGGCGGTGGGCCAGGAGCTTCCCGTCCTCGATCCCTTGCACGTACGGCTCATCACTCAGGAAGTCTCGGGCGATGCCGCCTATGAGCATATTCGGCACGACAGCCACTTTCATCGGCCGCGCGGCGGGTCCGATGGGCTGTGGAAGGTCGCGGAGTACTACGAACAGAAGGCGCGCGAGTACGGGCTAGCGGATGTCCAACTCATCAAGCAAGCGGCAAACTCGCGCCCGTGGAACGCTCGCTTCGCCGATCTGTGGATCGTCGAACCAGAGCCGCAGCGTCTGGCCAGCACATTGCAGTCGGCGCTCCATCTCGCCGACTACAGCCGCAGCACCGACGTGACCGCGGAGTTGGTGGACGTTGGGGCCGGCACGCCGGCCGACTTCGAGGATGTGGATGTCGCGGGGAAGGTCGTGCTGACCTACGGATCGCTCTTCTCGGTGATGCGGCGAGCGGTCGGAGAGCACGGCGCCGCCGGCGTGATCTGGTTCCCGAGTCCTTTCGGTGGCCAGAGCGCCTATCCGGACCAGCTCCGTTGGAGCCGCATCCCCAGCGACGGAGCCGATGGCTTCGAGCCGACTTTCGCCTTCGGGCTATCGCTGCGGCAGGGTCTGGAACTGCGAAACCGCTTGGCGGGGGCCGCCGAGCCGGTCCGTGTGCGGGCGGTCGTGGACGCCGAGTTTAGCTCGGGGCAGGGCTCTGAGCCCTGGCAGGTCATGGTGGAGGCGTTCGTCCGCGGGACCGAACCGGGCCTCGCTCAGGACGTGGTTCTGACCGGGCACATGCAGGAGGAGGGAACGTCCGCCAACGACGATGCCAGCGGCACCGCCAGCGTTCTCGAGATCGCCCGGGCACTCAACTCGCTGATCGAGAGCGGACGGCTGCCGCGGCCGCGACGCAACCTCCGCTTCTGGTGGGTGACGGAGATATCGAGCCAGCGGCAGTACTTCGCCGACAATCCGGAAGCGCACCTGAGCATGTGGGTCAACGTCAACCAGGACATGGTCGGCGCCAATCAGGCGCAGGACGTGATGCGCGCGCAGAACATCACGCGCTTGCCAGCGACCCGCTTCCATTTCTTCAACGACGTCGTCGAGTCGGTGATCGAGTACATGGTGAAAGGCAACACGGCGGAGCTCGCTCAGGTGCAGGCGGGCAGCGGGTTCTATCCGGAGCCGCACCTGGCCCACCTGGGTACTCGTCATCGCTACAACGCGAAGTTGATCTTCTTCCACAACAACACCGATCACATGCCGTTCAACGAAGCGCCGATCGGTGTTCCGGGTACGACTTTCACGAATTGGCCGGACAACTACATCCATTCCAGCGACGATCAACTGTGGAACATCGACCGCACGCAGCTTGGACGTAACGCGGCGGCGGTGGCGCTAATGGCTTACACGATGGCCAGCGCCGGCGAGACCTCGGTACCGGCCCTGGCGGCGGAGACGGTAGGCAGAGGGCAAGAGCGACTGGCGCGGAACGTCAGGCTGGGACTGACGTGGATCGCTACAGCGGCCGACAAGGACGCTGCCTATCACCGGGCGATCGATCAGGTGCGCTTTGCTGCCGAGCGCGAGCGGCTCGCCATCGCCTCGTTGAACGAGGCCCACGCTGGCGCAGAGCGACACGTCGGGCCGTTGCAGGAGGAGTTGGACCGGCGTGAAGAACAAGCGATCCGCGAGCTCGGTGTGGCGTATCGCCAGGGTACGGGCCGGAACGCTCCCGAACGCCGGCTGTCCGAGGCCGAGCAGCGCTTGACGCAGCTTAAGCCCGTCGTGACCGGCGGCCCGCGCCAGTTCCTCGATGGGCGCCGGCAGATCAGAGGAGTCCGCGGCCTCCACTCGCTCATGGCGTTCGAGGTGCTGAACGCAGCCAATGGTGAAAGGAACGGCTTCGAGATCTATCGCTACGTAGCAGCGGAGGCGCGTGAAGCGGGCGACTTCTACTACGGAACCGTCACTGCCGAATCGGTGCTCCAGTACTTGGAGAATGTCGCGGCGGCCGGATTGATGCGATT
>JBDHHL010000067.1:0-13126 GCA_039589375.1 Gemmatimonadota bacterium
TCGATGCCGCCGACCCGGGCGATCGCCTCCTCGTACGCCCGGCAGTGCTCCTCGATTCCCTCCTTAGGAACGTCACCCCGCGGAATTTGGATGTTCTCCGGTGGGACGTTGATGTGCGAGAACAGGTTCTCCCACATGTAGCGGTGGAAGCTGTGCGGGCTGCCCGGGTCCATCGGGTAGTACTCGTCCACATTGAACGTCACCACGTTCGAGAAGTCCAACCCAGCTTCGCGGTGCGCCCGGCACAGCTCTCGATACACGCCCAGCGGCGTCGAGCCCGTCGGCAGGCCCAGCACCGGCCGCTTGCCCGCCTTTGCGCTCGCCCGAATCAACGTCGCGGTCCTTTCGGCTACCGCTCGCGCCAGGCTCTCGCCGTCCTCGAAGACTACGACGTCGATGTTTCCGGCCTCTTCCGACATCTTGGCCGCTACCTCCGCCCGAAGCGCGCTCCCCGATCAGTGGGAAGTCGCCCCGGACCGCTTGCTCACGTTCACGTCCGTGATCGATTGCGCCACGGCATCATGGACGGCCCGCCGCAGCGGGATGTGCTTCTGGTTCTCTCGCGTCGGATTCACCCGGTTGGTCAGAAGCACGACGAACAGGTCTAACCCCGGGTCGATCCAGATGCTGGTGCCCGTGAAGCCCGTGTGCCCGAAAGCGCTGTAGGTCAGATAGTCGCCCGAGGACGCGCGCCCGTTCGGTTTGTCCCAGCCCAGGCCCCGCCTCGATGCGGAGTGGTAGCGCCGCGTGAACCTGGCGATCGACGCTGCATCGGTCACGCGCACCGGGTTCTCGCTTGCCGCGCACATCGATTCACCATCCGGACACCACCTCTGGACGCCCCCGTCCAGCATCATTTGCGCGTAGGTCGACAGGTCGCGGGCCGACGAGAACAGACCGGCGTGACCCGACACGCCTCCCAGAGCGTAGGCGTTCTCGTCGTGGACGACCCCGTGCACGTGCACGTTCCGAAACACAGTGTCAATCTCGGTGAGCGCTATGCGCGGCTTCAGCGAAGCATCCGGGTTGTACCCCGTGTCGCGCATCCCGAGAGGGCCATACACGCGCCGCTCCAGGAATTCATCGAGCCCCACCCCCGTCACCGCCTCGACGATGAAACCCAGCGAGATGAACCCGAGGTCGCTGTACACCGTCGAATCGCCGGGAGTGTAGATGAGCTCGGTCGACCCGATCATGCGAAAGTAATCGTCACGCCCGCTCGCCTCCTGCCACAGCGGAAGCCAGGCCGGCAACCCGCCCCGGTGAAGCAGCAACTGCCAGACGGTGACCGATTCCTTCCCACCGTCGCCGAACCACGGCAGATATTCCGTCACCGGCGCGTCCAGGTCGACCTCCCCGTCCTCCACCAGCAGCATGATGGCCGTGGTCGCGCCCACCACCTTGCTGACCGAAGCGAGGTCGTAGATCGACGAGTCGGTCACGGCCCCCGCGTCCGCACGCCAGTCCAGACGTCCGAACCCGCGCAGGCGAACCAGCCGGCCGTGCCGTCCGACCGCCAGTGCCGCGCCCGGCGCCGCCGAATCCGCGATCGCCGCTTCGATGATGCTGTCCACGCGGGCGAGTCCCTCCTGGCTCATCCCGACGTCGGTCGGTTCCGCCGTCGGCATCGGCGCGGGAATCTCAGCCCGCGACGCACAGCCGGCCGCCAGCCAAGCGAGCAGCGCCGTCGCCGGCGCCGCACGTCGCCAGTTGATCATGGGTGCTCTCCCGTCTTGGCCGGGCGCTGCAGGCCCACGCCCGCTCGATGAAAGGGTGGAATCGAGATGGGTAGCCGGCCCGTAATGGCGGACTGGCCCAGCAAGGCTCTGGCCGCAGCACGTTGCGACACCTCACGCCCTCCCCATGCGAGGACGTACGTCCCGACCTCCGGCATGTACGTCAACAGATACGGGTTGCCGAACGACAACAGGATCGTCGGCTTCCCCGAACCGATCACGGCGTTGACGAAAGCCGACGTGGCCTCGGGCACGGCGACCGTGCCCGATCCCGACCGGGGGCCCACGTAGACCGACACGATCACCATGTCGGCCGAGTCCGCCAGGACGGCAAGAGAGTCGTAAGCGGGGTGCGTCTCGTAGTTGGCCCACGCGTGGTCCACGTGCTCGAACATCGGGCCTATTCCCTGCTGAAAGGCGCGACCCGCCACGGGATCCTGACGCCTGGAGAAGACGAAGCTCAGGGCCCGCTTCACCTTCGACGTATCCACGGGCAACAACGCGTCCTCGTCCCGGGCCAGTGTGATCGAGCGCTCGGCCACCGTATCCGCCAGCGCGTTGTGCTCTCGGTTCCCGACCACCGCGCCGATCGCTTCCAGTTCGACCCGCCGCCCTTCGTGCAGGCCCGCCCGCGCCTTCAGCTCCAGCACCCGACGCACCGATGCATCGAGCCGCTCTTCCGTCAGCCGCCCCTCCGTCACCGCCGTCACCACCGCATCGATCGTCCCCCTCACGTCGCCCGGGGCCAGGATCACGTCGGCCCCGGCCGCGATGGCCAGCACCGCCGACTCCGACACGCCGTAGCGGCTCGAGATCGCGCCCATCCGCATCGCGTCTGTGTAGATGGCGCCCTCGAATCCGAAGTCCCGACGCAGCACCCCGTCCAAGAAGTAGGAAGACAGCGTCGCGGGCGGAGAATCGGGGCCCAGAATCTGTGGCGCCGCGATGTGCGCGGTCATGATCGCGTCCACCCCCGCGGCCACGGCGCGGCGGAACGGCACCAGCTCCAGCGAGTCCAGCCGCTCGCGCGTGGCGTCGATCGTCGGCAGTTCGATGTGCGAGTCCGTCTGCGTGTCGCCGTGACCCGGAAAATGTTTCGCCGTCGTCAGCAGCCCGGCGGCGTGCGCTCCTCGGATGAACGCCGCACCCAACCGCGCTACCAGTTCCGGCTCTTCGCCGAACGATCGCGTATTGATGATAGGGTTCTCGGGGTTGCTGTTGACGTCGAGCACGGGCGCGAACGTCTGATGCACGCCCACCGCCCGCGCCTCCAGGCCGGTTATACGGCCCAGCTCGTAGGCCAGCCGCTCCTCGCCTGCTGCGCCGAACGCCATCGTCGGCGGAAGCATCGTCCCGCCGCCCAGCGACAACAGGCTCGGCACGGCGTACACACCGCTCAGTCGCATGCCCGGTCCGCCGGACTCGAAGTCCGCCGTCACCAGCAGAGGCACTCGGGCGAGATCCTGAAGCGCGTTGAGCTTTGCGGCGTATTCGTAGGGTTGGCCGATCGAGATCGACAGGCCGCCGACTCCCACTTCGACGACGCGTGCCGCCAGCGAGTCGAACTCCTCGCTCTCGGTCGACACATAGCCGCCGGGAATCCAGGTGTTGACCAGCTGTCCGGCTTTTTCCCGCAAGGACAACGACGCCAGAGTCTCCTCGACCCAACGTCCCGAATCCCTATCGAGCGCGACCTCCGCTCCGGGCGCGGCCGGTCCGACGGGCCGCTCTGTCGCCGGCGGCCCACAAACGCTGAGTAAGGCCGCGAACAGCACGCTCGTGCTCGCGGCGCGACGCCACATCGACATCACACGTCCGTTTTGTTGAAGGGCGTTGACGGAGCCCCCGGGCTTGTCGAGTTTAGTGGGAGCGGCCCCACCTCAAATCCCCAATGATTGGATAAGCCAATGGCGCAACCTAAGGCGACGCCCAGAACACGGCAATCACACATCGTCGCGCTCATCCTGCTCGCCGTGGCGGCATGCGCGCAACCCGAGCAGCGGCAGGAGACGGAAGAGGCCATGAACGTGGTTCGCCCCGGAGTAGAGGTCCTGATGGAAGACTCGAGCCACCTGGTGGCCGGGCGCAGCGCGGGTCTGATCACCAACCACACCGGTATCGCCCGCGACCGCACCCACACCATCGATGTGCTCCTGAACGCCGGCGTAAAGCTGGTCGCGCTTTACGGACCCGAGCACGGCATCCGCGGCGATGTCGACGAAGGCGTGCGCGTCGCCAGCAGCGTCGACGCCCGCACGGGCCTTCCCGTGCACTCGCTGTACGGGCCCGCGTTGAAGCCGACGGCCGAGATGCTGGAGGGCATCGATGTGCTGCTGTTCGACATCCAGGACATCGGAGCCCGCTACTATACCTATGTATCCACGATGGCGCTGGGCATGCAGGCCGCGGTCGAGAAGGGCATCCCGTTCGTCGTCCTCGACCGGCCCAATCCCATCGGCGGCGACCTGGTCCAGGGGAACATCCTCGATCCCGCCTTCGCCACCTTTGTCGGTCTCTACGAAACCCCGATGCGACACGGTATGACCGCCGGCGAGTTGGCCCGATTATTCAACGACCACTTCGGCATCGGCGCAGACCTACACGTCGTACCCGTCGCCGGGTGGACCCGCGACGCCTGGTTCGACCAGACCCAGCTTCCCTGGCTCCCCACTTCGCCCAACATGCCCGACCTCGAGAGCGCGACCCACTATCCCGGCACCTGTCTGTTCGAGGGTACGAACCTCTCGGTGGGTCGCGGGACGGACATGGCCTTCCAAATCGTCGGAGCGCCCTGGTTGGACCGTGCGGCGCTCGCCGAAAGCCTGGCCGCCTACGAGTTGCCGGGCGTGCGCCTCGAGGCGGTCTCTTTCACGCCGCACGAGCCTAGCGACGAGAAGTACGGCGGCGAGCTGGTCAGCGGCGTCCGCTTCGTCACGACCGATCGCAGCGTCTACGACCCGACGCTCGCCGCCGTCGCCGTGCTACTCGAGGCGCGCAAGCTGGCGGGCGAACGTTGGGAATGGCACATCCGTCACTTCGATCGCCTGGCCGGCACCGCCAAACTGCGCGCCGACATCGACGCCGGACGCCCGCTCGACGAGGCGGTGGCCGGGTGGGCCGACCAGATCGCCCAGTTCATGACCGTGCGAGCGCGCTACCTCTTATACTGAGGCGCGAGCGAAAAAACGAGGATGGTTAACAGTTTCTCAAGTTAAACGAACTTGAGCATGCGTAGGTCCGTTTTCCACAAGGATTCTTCTTACTCTTGACAGGTTTCTCTCTCCGCCTTAACATGGCCCCCAAGCAATAGCCATAACCCAACTGTTACCTCGGCGAGACCTGACCGTCCAAACCTGAGCCCACGCGGCGTTGACGAGTACTGCGTTGCGCGGAGGAGGCGGCGATTGGGCACGTCCGTTGTTTGCTCGAGCTTCGGCTCACAACAACTCCGGGAAACTAGCTCCAACCTCTGGGTGGCTGGGTGGGGCTCATTCTCGGCGTGCGCATTTCCCGTCTACCCTACCCGCGACCGATTTCCACTATATCAGAGTCAGATCATACATCTGACCGTTTTCGAAGGCCCGCCCGGGGATCGCCCCGCCGGTGGGCCTTCGTTTTTCGCTCCGTAGCTGCATAAGAAGTCGCATTCGACAGCCAAGGAGGAGACATGCGGTGCGTGAACTGGGCACGGCGGTTGTACGTCGTATCCGCCTGTGCAGCACTGCTGGTGGCGCCCACCGGCGATCTCTGGGCCCAAGTCTCGGGCAAGGTGACAGGCATAGTCACCGACCAGACGACCGGTGAGCCGCTCGTGGGTGCTCAGGTCTACATCGAAGGGACCGGCATCGGCGGGCTCACAGCCGACAACGGTCGGTTCTTCCTGATCAACGTTCAACCCGGCACTTACGTCGTGGTGGCCGAGCTGCTCGGCTTCTCCACCATGCGCCGGGAGAACGTGGTGATCGTGACCGACGTCACACGGGTCCTCGACTTCGCGATGACGCCGTCGGCGATCGCCGTCGAGGAGCTCGTGGTGGAGGTGGAACAGACACCACTCATCGAGCTCGCGTCCACCGGATCCGCCTCGACGGTGACGGCGGCCGAGATCTCCGCGTTACCGGTGTCCAGCCTGGAGGAGGTGCTGGCCCTACAGCACGGCTTCCTCGAGTTGCCGCAGAACACGGACGTGATCAGCTACCTCGACACGCGCCGTGGTATTACGCCCGTCCGCATCCGCGGCGGCCGCAGCGGTGAGACGCTGACAATGGTGGACGGCATCCCGATCAACAACTTCCTCCTCGGCGGCGCGGCGTTCAGCATATCGCGCTACCTGGTCGAGCAGATCGACTACAAGCGCGGCGTCTTCGAGCCCAAGTACGGCAACGCCCTCTCGGCGATCATCAACATGAAGACGCGCGAGCCGAGCGACCAGATCCGCGGAGCCGTGGAATGGCAGAGTTCCGGCGTCGCCGGCGCCCTGGGCAACGACTACGCCGACCTGCTCGACTACGATCAGATCGAGGGCTACGTCGCCGGCCCGGTCCCCGGCACCGCCGACAAGCTGCGCTTCGTCATCGGCGGCCGAAACCAGAACCAGGCGGACCGCGTGCTCGGGTTCGACGACGACATCATGAACCCGATCCAGACGACGCGCGATGCGAGAGACAACTTCGCCAGCGTCTACGACCTGATCCCCGGCTGGCGCGCGATCGGTTACGACGATCGCCGCGACATCTTCGGAAAGATGTCCTTTTACTTCACGCCCACGACCAAGCTGTCCGCGACGGCCATCGACTATCAGCGCCAGACGATGCCGTACGACTTCGAGTGGTTGCAGCAGGGCTTTTCCCGCTACGATCAGTGCGTGGCGCTCTATCCGGATCAGCAGGACATGTGCGCGCGCGAGTACCTGGACGGGATCAACCCGGAGAAGATGGTGGACATCAGGCGCACCCGGCAGGAAGGCACCTGGATGCCCATGAACACCATCGAACAGCGGCGGACGCTGCTTGCGGTCAACTGGGACCACACGATTGGCCGCATGGCCTACAACGTTGCCGTGGGCAGGTTCGAACAGGAGCGCGAGACCTGTGTGATGCTCTCGGGCATCTGTCTCGGCTCGCGCATCGCTTCCACCTGGGAGAACGGTCCCTTCCGCGACACGGGCGGCGACAAGAACTACGGCAAGCACCCCGTCTTCGGCTCCGACGACATCTTCGGTGGAGACAAGGCGAATAGCTGGTTCTTGCGCGGCGACCTGCAGTGGCAGGCCACCGACCACCACAACATCGGCACCGGCCTGTTCTACCAGACCCACGACATCGAGTTCACCGAGGGTATCGACGTCGGCCTGAACGCCATACAGCTCCAGTGGAATCGCTACGCAGGCGAGCCGTGGGACGCGGCGGCCTACGTCCAGGACAAGATCGAGTACGATTTCATCACGATCGACCTGGGCTTCCGCATCGACTACGGCAAGGCCTCCGGGATCTTCTTCGTCGACCCGCGCGACCCGACCAACGGGACGACCGCGTTCGAGGTCTGCGAGAATCCGACCGACTGGGGCTTCCCGTCCGACTACTTCACGTACACGGACCCGATTACCGGCGAGACGGCGACCGGCATCACGGCGTGCGCCGTGAACGCGGACTTGAACAACGAAGCCGTGATGGCGGCGATGACGGACGACTTCACCGAGGCGACGACGCGAACCCAGTTCTCGCCCCGCATCGGGATCTCGTTCCCTGTTACGGCCGCGTCCAGCGTCTTCTTCAACTACGGCCGCTTCAGCCAGAACCCGCTACTCAATAACCTGTATCGGTCCACCAACATCGGGATGTACAACTGCGACGGAGTGATCACGGCCAACCCGACGGGCGACAACTGCACCGCGGTCGAGGGCAGCCGTGACATGATCAACGACGTCGTCAACTCGGTTCGGACGCCCCTGGTCGGCAACCCGCACCTGGTGACCGAAGCCACCAGCATGTACGAGTTCGGCTTCCTCAGCGAGGTCGGTGACAACTGGGCTCTGAGCACGATCCTCTTCAGCAAGGACCAGTACGGGCTGACCGGGACCCGCACCGGAGGCGTGGACCCCGACGGCAACCGCATCTTCGACGCCGGCAGCACCTACGGCGCCACCACCTACGACTACCAGGTACTGCTGAACCTGGACTACCAGACCGTGCGCGGCCTAGAACTCTCCCTGCGGCGCCGGCTGTCCGGTTACTGGGCCTTCGATCTCCGCTACTCGTTCTCGCGGATCCGCACGAACGCCGCGGCGCCGGAACTCGAGGTCCAGAAACGCGACGAGGGTGACGACCAGGAGCGCGAGGAGATCCGCTCCGAGATCGACCAGCCTCACGTACTGAACAGCAGCCTCCGCTTCCAGGTAGGGAACGAGGCACCCGACATCTGGGGTGGCTCGCTCCTGAAGAACGGCACGCTGAGCTTCACCTTCAGGATGGCCAGCGGTTTGCCCTACACGCCCAACCTGGATATCGACGGCGACCTGCCGTTGGCGCGTAACAGCGGAACCATGCCGATGACCTGGCAGGTGAACATGCTCATTGCCAAGGACTTCCGGTTCCGCGGCGTCAACTACGGCCTCTTCTTCCGCGTGAACAACCTGTTCAACACGGTTAACTGCACTCAGGTCTTCGCCACTACTGGCAACTGCGACAGCGGCGGAATCAACGAGGACCGGCTTCACAACATTCGCGCCGGGTTTTCCGGTTCGGGGACTGGCACTTTGACCCAGAACTACGACCGGGCGGACTATGTCGGTTCGCCGCGTTGGATGAGCTTCGGCCTCCGGCTGAGCTTCTAAAAGGAGATCGCTAGCCGTTATGAGCGCACAACGAAAGTACACCAGACGATGGGCGGCCCCCCTGGGGGTTCTGGCCCTTCTGCTCTGCAGTACACCTGCAGCGGCGCAGCAGGCTGAGTTCGAAGCCGCGCGCTGCGAGGACGATGCGCCGTGGGAGACGAATCGCAGCGATAACGAGAGCTACCCGCGTAACCAATGCGCTCCCCAGCGCTCTCCGTTCAACCTGTTCGGGACGGGGGACTTCGCGGGCTCCGGGCTGCGCGGCGCGGCGCCAGACGTCAAGTACTTCACGACGAACACCGGCCTCTCGGATACCGGCCGCGAGCTTCAGGGCCAGACGCTGCCCTTCGGGGTCCTTGGCGTCGAGGAAGGCCCCACGAACTGGTGCTATCAGAACTTCGAGCTCCAGTTCTTCGCCGCCGCCGCCCGCGGCGACTGGGTGCGGAACCGCGAGCTCCAGCCCACGCTGAATGCCGTAACCGGCGGCGGCTGGACATACTCGATGAACACTCAGCGCTTGGGCGGATACCACCAGTGGACGGGCAAGGACGGGTCGGTCGGCCTCTGGCACAGCGGCGCGCAGAGCGGCGGCGGCGGCTGCCTCGACCACGGCCCAGGCTACCAGAACTACCCGAACGGCTTCCCGCTGCTGGCCGGCAGCGATTGCCCCGAGACCTGGGGCTCCGCCGGCTGGCTGGGCCGCAACTGGATCGGGCCCATCGACACGTGGGCCGAGTACTTCGAGGATGCCGGGCCCTGCACGGGCTACGATCCGGTCACGCGCGAAGCGACTCCGGAAGGCTGCTTCACGTTCGACCACTGGCGCGTTCCGGAGTTCTACTATTCGGCCAAAGAGAACGTCGGCGACTTCGCGGTGTTCGGGGTCATGACCGACGCGGGCCGCCAGAACCGCGAACGGTTCGGCGCCGTGATCCCCGGCCAGGACGGCGACCCGACGTTGGAAGGCTACCCGCTCGGCCTCGACGTCTACTTCAACGCCTTCGCCTTCAAGGTCCCCAGCCTGTCTCGCGGCTTCATCTGGGAAGGCTTGATCGTCAACCACACCGAGGAATACTACGGCGTCCCGCTCGACTACGACTCGCTCTGGTTCGGGCAGTTGATCCGGCCGCTCCGCGATAACGGCGGCGGCCGCCGGGCGAACCCCCACGCCATTCCCGAACTGGGCGCGATCGTCCACAACGAGCTGGGCCGCACGGCCGACTGCGACGGCGCCCTGCCGGTGCCGCAGTCGATCAACTGCAGCAGCCCGCGCGGCCGGACGCCCGGCTTCACCGGCGGTACGCAGGGCCACCTGATCCTCAAGAGCCCGATCGGCGACTTGCGGAATAAGCACTTCAGCGATCCCAATTCGCCGTTCTTCGCGCCGGACCACCCGTTCGCGGGCGACACGATCACCTTCAACCGCATGTCGATCTGCAGCTACCGCTGCACGATCCAGCAGTTCATCTTCGACGCCCGCAAGGGGTTTGGCATCATCTCGGCCGAGCCCAGCCATGCGCTGGATGGCCGCGATCCCGTGAACGACATTTCGCCGTTCGAGCGCTGGGAACTGTTCCACCAGACCTACGCGCCCGACGGCAGCGAGCGCTTCTGCGATCCGAACAACCCGAGAGAACCGGGCTGCTTCGGTTATAAGGTGCCCGGAGATTGGGAATACACGAACCGTCCGCCGGGAACCGCCGGCGGCCCGGACACCCTCTGGATCGACAACTGCCGGCCTCCGACGGATGTCACACATCCGGGGGCGAACGAGTGCACCGGAACTTGGGCCGACACGCTGCCCGACAAGGTCCTCAACTGGACGCAGAACGTGATCTGGCCGGCCGTCGGTCCGTTCCCGCTTGCGGCGGGCGACACCGCGCCGTACGTAACGGCCACGTTCGCTGCGCCGGACTCGTTCGGCCTGATGAGCTCGCTGGAGGCCTTCTACAACATCTACGTCAACGACTTTTACCTCGGGCCGGGACTGCCCACGCCGCCGGGTATCACCAGCGTGACGACCGAGGGCACCTCGGCGCGGCTGGGTGAGGTGACCGTAACCCTCTTCCTGGACGACGCGGCGGAGGAGTGGGTCGACCCGTTCGCCGTGAAAGCGTTGTCCGAGCTGCGCAATCCCAAGCCCGGCACGATCTTCGACCAGGTGGCGCGCGCCGATCCGGGCGCGGCAGACCGCCTAGAAGATCAGCTGTTCCAGAACAACGTCGACTCCATCTACATCTACAAGTCGTGCGACAGGGGACGGTCGTTCACTTCGGACGCTAGCGGCTGGGAATGCGACCCGTCGCCCACGTACAATACGACGGGCCAGACGATCGGCACCGGCTGGGAGTCCTTCGACATCCTGTTGCCGGAGAACGGCGCGTTCGCGAGCACCTGGGTCGACCAGGAGAACGCGGCGGGACTGCAGTTCCTCTACACCATGGTGGCACATACGCCCGGGATCCATCTCGATTGTCAGTACTGGGCCGATACCGACGAGGACGGCGTCGAGGACGAGATCCGAGACACGACGCTGACTTTCGTGCCCGAAGGATCTTCGGTGTTCACGACCAGTACCGGCGAGGATTTCGTAGTCGAAGTCTACGTCCCCGCGTCGGCACAGGCCGGATCGGAATTGGCGCTTGCCGAGCTGGATAGCCGTACCGGAGCCGTCCCCTTCGATGATGATCAGATCGCGATCATCCCCGAGACCAACGCGAGGTCGGAAGGCCAGTACTCGCTCTACTTCGGCAGCGACGCGATCGTGACCGAGTACCGCTCGGCCCCCGACGTCGTCGACTCTACCGTGATACAACTCGAGCGCAGCGTCCGCGCCCTCATGCCGGATGAGACGCTCGAGGATCTGATCGTCGATACGGTCGTCTACTACTCGCAGGCGGTGTCGGGCCTGCTGCTCGCCACCACCGACGACGCCTCCACCACGATCTCAACGGTGGGCGACATTCTGGTCACCGAGACGGAGTTCAACGCCAAGACCGGTATCCTGATGGACGACGGCGAGGTCGGGCCGATCTTCCTCTCCTCACGCCTGGAGACGGGCTTCTTCACGCCCGGCAAGCTGTTGACCCACCCGCTCACGCCGCAGTTCGTCGTCGAGGTAAGCGACGAGGTCGGCGAGTACGTGAGAGACCACTGGGCCATCTGGAACCCGGAAGAGGAGAACTGGGACGACCTGCGCGACCGCAGCAACCCGAGCGTGGGTTGGTTGCAGGGAAGCAGCGACGCGACGGGCAACCAGTACGGGTATTACTTCACCGACTGGGGTGCCCCGGCCTACTCCGGGCAGGTGGCGATCGACGTGGTCAACCCGCAGACCACTCAGGATGCCTACACTGGCATCGTAGACTTCCCCGGCCGCGAAGTGGCGCGGACGGAGGTCAACCAGGACGTGCTCGATGCAATCAATCGGGATATCGACCCGAGCCTCACGCTGGACGACCTGATCGAGGTCGGTATCCCCTTCGACATCTACAACGTGTCCGCAGCGGGAGGCGGCGCCGGCGACGAGGTCCGCATCGCCATGCTGGCGGATTCCAAGCTCAACGAGGTCCTCCTCGGCAACGCTCCGGACACGGTTACGGCTCCGGTGCCCGCGGACGTTTGGGTGCCGGGCGAACCGCTGATCCTGCTCGAGCAGCTGGAACTCGCTCTCACCAACCCGGACGGTACGCTGCAGCGAGATGGGACCGGCCAGCCGATTCTCGGCAGCCAGCTCAGAGCTACCTGGAGCGAAGCGTTGTTCGGCTGCGACGATCCGCGCCCGACCTGCAACCCGGTGTCGGGTCCGCGGTTAGCCGGCAGTCCCGGGCACGTCTATGTCCGTCCCAACGGCATGGCGGATTGGCCGGACGGGTGGGACCTGATCTTCTACTACAAGAACGCGTATACGTCGCAGACATCCTTCGTGTTCGACATGTACCCGGCCCGGACCGATCGGGAGATCGAACGGGTGACGAGTGCGGATATGGACTCGATCCTGGTCGTTCCCAACCCGTACATCGGACGTTCCGCGTACGAGGTGGAGGGCAATGTCCGCCGCCTGTTGTTCACGAAGCTGCCGCCCGCCGGCGAGCTGCAGATCTTCACCGCGAGCGGCCAGTTCATTCAGCGTCTGAGCTGGGCGCCCGGCGACCTCCAGGGGAGCGGCGACCTCTACTGGAACATGCAGACCCGCGAGGGCAACCTGATTGCCAGCGGCCTGTACGTGTTCGTCGTCGAGTCAGTAGACAATCCTAATTGTGTGGGCACCGAGTCTCAGCAAGGGGGCTGCGGTGGGAAGCTGAAGCACCTGGGAAGGTTCATCGTCATCCGATAGCGAGGTTAAGATGAGGTACAGACTCCTCATTTTGGGTGCAGCCTGCTGGGCGTTGACCGGCACACCGCTGGTCGCGCAGACCGTAGGTACCGGCATCAACCCGACCGGTGCCGCGCGCGGTCACCAGACAGGCACGCGCGGTGCCAATTTCCTCCGCATCGGCCCGAGCCCGCGAGCCCGTGCCCTGGCCGATGCGGGTACGGCGCTCACGGAAGGGGCGAC
>JBDHHL010000068.1:0-13077 GCA_039589375.1 Gemmatimonadota bacterium
CGCACAACTACTTCGTCACGCAGATCGACCGCCAGGTGATCGAGATGGAGGAGAGCGCTCAGAAGATGATCGACGCGCTCCACGAGATCGAGGCGAGGACTACCACCGTCTGACGCTCGGATAGAAGTTGATTCGACAAGAGAAAGGCCACCCAATGGGTGGCCTTTTTTTCGCTTTGCTGGCCTTGGCCAGTTGCGGGCCGTCTGGACCGTCCGATGCGGCAGCGCCCGTCGGCCCCTTGGCCGAAGAAGAGCCGATACCAGACCCCCTCGGTACTTACCGAAACTTGGGCCACTTGGTCGGTGACGCGAGGTTCGCGACCGTTGGCAGCTTCGTTTTCCTGCCCGGACCCGCCGACAGCTCATGGGTCATCTTCGCCCTCTCCTTGCCGAACAGCGCTCTGAGATTCCGCCGCGAGCCTCCCGGGTTTCTGGCACGATACCACGTGGATGTGATTGTGGGCGACACGGTTCGACCGATTGCCCGGCTGGAGGAAACGGAGGAGGTACGCGTACGCAGCTTCAGGGAGACCTCGCGCCGGGATGAGAGCGTTGTGTTCCACGGATTCTTGAAGCTGCTGCCCGGGGACTATCCCGTCAGCGTCGAAGTGCGGGACGTGAACTCGTCGAACGGGTTCGCCGCGCAGACGGACATCCAGGTACCGTACTTCGGTCAACGCTTCGTTTCCGCACCTTTGATCGTGTATCAAGCTGCGCCAAGAGCCAGTCGCGACTCGATACCCTCGTTGATCCTGAACCCCCGAGCCACTGTAGGGCTTGCCGGAAGACCGCTCGTCTACGTCGAGAGTCGCTCGGACGACCCACCGATTCTAGAAGTCCGCGAAGCAGACCACGTCGTCTGGGCGGACACCCTGCCAAGGCCAGGCTCGGAAGAGCTAGGCCTCAGCACTTTCGTAGGCCCCCTCGACGTTGACCACCTCCCGCCGGGGGTCCTCACTCTCGAGACACGCCTGTCGGAGCCGGCGTTCGCGGACTCGGCGCGCCTGGTCATAGCGTTGATGCCCGGTTGGCTCGCCGCCGATTACGACGACGCCCTGAGCTACCTGCGGTACGCAGGCACGCCAGCCGAGCTCGACAGCCTGCGGCTCGCTCCCCCCGGGGAACGGGCACGACTGTTGCACGCGTTCTGGAAGAAGAAGGACCCTGTTCCGGAAACACCTGAGAACGAGTTCTTCGAGCGGTACTTTCGCCGGATACGTGACGCGAATGACCGCTTCAGCGAGCCTCTGACAAGGGGCTGGCTCACAGATCGCGGTGCGGTCTATGTGACCTTTGGCCCGCCCGACGAAGTGTTGCAACAGTTCGGCGTGGAAGCGAGGCCCAACGACAGCCAGGTCTGGCTTTACAACCAGTCCCTCGGATTCGAGCTACGCCTCGTCTTCGCCGACCCGGCCGGAGCCGGCTCCTACAGCCTGACGGCCGAGTCGCGCCGGGCGTTTTTCGAGGCGGTCCAGAGGTTTTACAACTAAGCAGCCACGCACCGTCGACATTAGGACATCCCGTCCTCAAATAGTGCGGACTTATGCACCGTTCTGAGCTGTTCCTCGCCGGCCTGTTGGCCGTGACCGCCCCGATCTTCTTCGGGGTCGACGGCGCCGTGCGAGATACGGCGGTCGAGGACGACCCATTCACCGATGTGGTCCTGGCCCTGGACCAGGGACGCCACTGGTACGCAGCTCGCCTACTGCGAGACCTCAACGACGGCGAGCGCAGCAGTCCGAGAGCTCATCTGCTCGCCGCAAGAGCTGACGCCGGTCGGGGAGCGTGGCGGTCGGTCGCCAGACAACTCGAGTCGGCGGTGTGGCTCGATTCCATCAGTCGTGGCGAAGGCCGTGCGTTACTGGCCCGAGCGCGGCTCGAGACCGGCAGTTACGAGAGCGCTGTCGACGACTTCCGTGCGTATCTACGGTATTCCACCGACCGTGCCCAGCGCGCTTTCGCCGAGGTTGGGTTGGCCCGTGCGATGTACGCGCTCGGAGAGACCGGCGGAGCAGCGGAGTCGTACAGCCGCGCCGCAGATCTCTCGCCAGCCCTCGGACCCTGGTTGTCGCTGCGCGCCGCCGAGAGCGTGGCGCTTCTCGGCGATACGGCGGCCGTTCGTCGGTTCCTGAGCCGTTCGGCAGAGCGCGTCCACCGGCGACTGGAGGCCCAGGTCAGCGCCCACGAGAATGCTGACGATTGGGAGGGAGCTGTTGGCCTGCTGCTGAAGGCCGCAGAGCATTCGAGCACCAAGTCCCGCTCTGCGGAGTTACGCGCGCGAGCCGCGAGCATTCTACTTCAGCAGGGCGACACAGTCCGGGCCCGCCGAACGCTCCATCGCGCCCTACGCGTGCAGCCCAGCCGGGCCCGAGAAGCGGCAGAGATACTCGCGGAGTTGCCGGGTTTGACTGCCGAGGAACATCAGACCCTCGGTCACGCGTTCGAAAGGTCCGGTGTACCGCTTGAGGCCGCGACGCACTACCGCGAGTACCTGTCAATCCAACCTCTCTCCAAGCTGGAGGGTCAGAGACTCAAACTGAAGATCGGTGATCTGCTCTTCAGAGGCGGCTCGTACTTCATAGCGCTGGACGAGCTAGAACACCTGATCGCCACAAAGCCCCCGGCATCGCTGATCGCGCAAGCCGAGTACCTCGCGGCACGTGTCACATACAGGAGAGGTTGGCGCCGCGAAGGACGCGCGCGCTTGAGAGAGCTTTCCGACCGCTACCCCGGGACGGCTTCAGCCCTCCGGGCCCTGTCGCTCCTGGGAGACCTATACGAAAGCGCCGGCAAGGCTGAAGAGGCGCGAGCGATATACCAAGAGATCACGGAACGCTACGCGGGCTCGAGAACGGCGCCGAGGGTTCGCTATCGTCTTGGCATCCTCGCATTCCTCGAAGGCGACTACGCCACCGCCCGACATCACTTCGACCGGTTGCGGAGCTCCAGCCGCTGGAACGCAATGAAGATCAGCGCCACCTACTGGGCCGCCCGGGCTCGCGCTGCGGGGGAACCACCGCAGAACGCGGCCGAGGCGCAGCGTCTGTTCCGCATCGTGCACAGCCGCGACCCGTACGGTTATTACGGGTTTCTCGCGGCCGAGCGAGCCGGCATCGACCCGTGGAGCGAGCTGGCGCCGGGACCGGAGCCGGCGCCTGTAGGTGCTGACATCGAGGAGAAGCTGGAGCTCATCGACCTACTCCGGCGCACCGGGCTGGACGAAGAAGCCCAAACCGTTCTCGCCGATATCCTCGGCTCGCGATCCCGCAAGCCGGAGGAGATCCTCGGACTGTCCATCGCCTTGGCCGAGCATGGGTTCGGCAGGGAGGCCGTAACGGTAGGTTGGCGAGCCCACTCCAGACTCCGCGGCGTATGGAGCGCCAGCGTGCTACGCGCGGTCTATCCGTTCGCGTTCCAAGAGATCATCCTGGCAGAGTCGGACGCACGAGAATTGGACCCCTACCTGGTCGCCGCCATCGCTCGTCAGGAGTCTGCGTTCGCGGCGGATGTGGTATCACGCGCCGGCGCGCGGGGTCTGCTCCAACTGATGCCAGAAACTGGAAAGTGGTGGGCCAGGCGACTCGGGATACGCGACTACGATCCAGGCTTGCTCTTCCACCCTGAGACGAACGTTCACTTGGGCACGGCGTACTACGCCGACCTCGAGCGTCGATACGGTGAACTCCAGCTATCACTCGTTGCTTACAACGCAGGCCCGACACGAGCCCGGCGCTGGCGCGAACGACCTGAATACCGCATAGACGCAGAACTGTTCGCAGAGCGGATTCCGTTCTCAGAAACACGGAATTACGTGAGGAGCGTGCAGGCTCACTACCGCATCTATAGCCACCTATATGGCGGCCGAGCGAACGGAAAACCGGTCGATTGACCGACCCGATGCCACCCAGAACAGGCACATTGACAGGTCCAGAACCCACATGTATCATGGGCCCGTCTGACTAGTAATTATCACCCAATGCAGGAGGAAGTAACGGTATGGCGAAAGGGCGCATCAAATGGTTCAATGATGCCAAAGGCTACGGCTTCATTGAGCAACCGGAGGGACAAGAGGACGTCTTCGTCCACTTTTCGGCCATCAACATGGAGGGTTTCAAGACCCTCGCCGAAGGTCAAGAAGTGGAGTTCGAGGTCCGACAGACTGAGAAGGGACTACAGGCAGCGAACGTGACGCGGGCGTAGTCCCGTTTCCATACAGAAGCGCCTGAGAAATCGCCCGGACCCTCAAGGTCCGGGCGATTTCTTTTGTGACGGGTCCACGCGCTCGTCTCGATCTGACTCGCGAAACCGACAAGTACTAGGCTCACCTCCCTCGAAGCGGCATATTCCCATCGCATGGCTAATGGCGAAGTGAAGCGAGTGTTTCTTGTGGACGGGCACGCGCTCGTCTATCGCGCTTTCTATGCGATGATCAGCAGACCGCTGCGCACATCGCATGGCGAGAACACATCGGCCCCGTGGGGCATCACGCAGTTCATACGCAAGATTCTCGCGGAACAGCGGCCGGATTATCTCTGCTTCGTCTTCGATGCCGGCGGCGAGGAAACCTTCCGGCACGAGATCTACGAGGACTACAAGGCAACGCGAGAGAAGCTCGACGAGACACTCCAGGAGGACTTCGACACGGCGATGGGACGCATACGCCAGATTCTGGAGGCCTTCAAGATCCCCGTCGTGCAGCTGCAGGGCTACGAAGCGGACGATGTGATCGGCACGCTTGCTAATCAGGTCACGCGGGACGGCCTGCAGGCCGTGATCGTCTCCGGCGACAAGGACTTCTACCAACTCATCGGCAGCGGCGTTGCGCTGCTGAATCCAGGTCGCGGCGGTCCGGCCGCTGTAGAGGAGGAGCTAGTCGACGACTCGAACGCGACCGACAGGTTGGGCGTTCCACCGGAACGCGTAGTAGACTATCTGGCTCTCGTCGGGGATGCCTCGGACAACATCCCTGGCGTGCGTGGGATCGGCCCCAAGACCGCGATCCAGCTGATCGAGAAGTTCGGCCCGCTTGAGGCAATCCTCGCCAACAGGGACGAGATCGCACAGAAGCGGCCACGCGAGGCCCTCAAGCAGCACGTAGACGAAGCCAAACTCTCGAAAGACCTGGTGACAATCCGCACCGACGTGCCCATCTCGCTGACGCTCGATGAGCTTGTCGTGGGGGAGCCTGACCGCGAGCAACTTCGCGCTCTGTTCATCGAGTTGGAATTCCACTCTCTGGTCCGCGACATCGCGCCGGAGGAGGCATCCAAGCGGCCAGTCGAAGAACAACGCCCCGGTTTCGAAATGCTCGACGACGCGACGCGGTTGAGCGAGGTGGTTTCCGAAGCCCGCAGGCGTGGTCACCTCGCGCTCGACGTGCGATCCGAGCGAAATGCGCCACCCCTCGGCAAGCTGGTCGGGTTAGCGATCGCCCTGGAGCCCGGCCACTCGTACTACTTGCCGCTAGCACATGTCCCGCCCAGCCGACCCGACGAACTGGGGCTCAGCGATGAAAGCGCGGCGGCCATAACCAACCTCCCGGCCATCCAGTCTGACGCCATGCGGCCGCTCTCGGATCTCCTCGCCGACGAGGGTATCGAGCTCGTCGGCCATGATCTGAAGCGTTGCCTGCTCGTCCTGGGGGCGGCCGGCGTCGAGATAGGTGGGCCGTTGAGAGACGTGATGATCGCTTCCTACTGTCTCGATCCAGGCCGGCGTCAACACGACCTCGAGACTCTGGCGCTCGAGGAGCTCGGCAGGAAGGCTACCGCGTATGAGGATCTATGCGGGAAAGGTAAGAACGAGATCCCCTTTTCTCAGGTCGAGCCCGAACGGGCCGGCTCTTTTGCTGCGGAGCGCGTCGATCTCACCCTCCAAATCGATGGCCGCCTCGGCCGTCAACTGGATGACTACGACCTCAGGCGACTGTTCGATGAGATCGAGATGCCCTTGATGCCCGTATTGACCGAGATGGAGCGCGCAGGCGTGGCGATCGACTTCGGCTTCTTCGCCGAGATGAGTCAACGCCTGGAGGGGGAACTAAGACTCGTGCAGGAGGAAATCTACAAGCTCGCGGGCCGCGAGCTGAACATCAATTCGCCGTTGCAACTTCGCCAGGTTTTGTTCGACCAGATGGAGTTGCCCGTCAAGAAGAGAACGAAGACGGGACCTTCGACGGATGCGGAGGTCCTCGAGGAGCTTGCAGGCGAGGGGCACCCCCTGCCGCGGCTGATCATCGAGTTTCGCGAACTGGCGAAGCTCAAGTCTACGTACGTGGATGCTCTGCCTGCCCTTGCAGACCCGGGTACTCGTCGAATACACACCTCATTTAACCAGACCGTGACATCGACGGGGCGGCTCTCGAGCTCGGACCCCAACCTGCAGAACATCCCGATTCGTACCCCCCTGGGCGCGGAGATCCGGAAGGGCTTCGTGCCCGACCAAGGCATGTTGTTCCTCGGCGCGGATTATTCACAGATCGAGCTGCGAATTCTCGCACACCTGTCAGGCGACCCAGCGTTCGTGGAGGCATTTCAAAGCGGGCGCGATATCCACAGGGATACGGCAGCGCTGGTCTTCGGAGTGGCGGCGGATGCGATCACTCCGGCTATGCGAGCTCAGGCCAAGACCGTCAACTTCGCTACGATCTATGGTCAGGGACCGTTCGCCCTAGCGCGCCAGCTGGGTATCAGCATGACGGAGGCCCGCGAATTCATCGACAACTACTTCAAACGCTTTCCGGCGATTCGCGGCTATCTCGACCAACAGGTCGAACTTGCCCGGGAACAAGGATACGTGGAGACGCTATTCGGTCGCCGACGCTACATTCCAGAGCTCAACTCCAAGAATCCCAACATCCGAGGCTTTGGAGAACGCGTCGCCACCAACTCGCCTATTCAAGGGACGGCCGCAGACCTCATCAAGCTGGCTATGATCAACATTCAGAGGGAGCTGCAACCTCTAGCCGGAAGAGCTCGAATGTTGCTTCAGGTCCACGACGAGTTGCTGTTCGAAGTAGCGTCGACGGACTTGGAGGCCGTGAAGGATATGGTGAGGTCGCAGATGGAGCGAGCGCTGCAACTTCGGGTTCCCATTGGCGTCGACATCGGCGTCGGCCGCAACTGGTACGAGACGAAGGCCGATTGACGGACCGCTACAGCCAATCCCAGAACTCGCGCCTTACCCTCACAACGAACTCCCAGCGACCGCCCTGAGTAAGGCCGCGCGCGATCTCGACCCAGAGTATGTCGAATAAGAGGCCGACGCCGCCGCCGACACCAACCAGCGGTCCCCGGGTCGACCCGGCCAGCGCGCCCGTACGGTTCCACACGTCCACGGCCTCGCGAGCGCTCTTCCCTTCGATGCCCGCCCAGCCCGCTTCGCTGAAGAGATCGACAGACACGAAGGGGTGCCAAATCGGCCGACTTAACTCCAGGCCGAGGGAGCCGTACAGATTTCCGACGAAATGATGGAAAGAGTAGCCGCGTACCGTGCCGCGCCCGCTCAGCGGCATCAGACGCTGCGCCGGTATCATGCCTCCGGCGACGGCGCCGGCGGCAGAAGTCAGGCGGAGGCCCGTCCCTACTGCCAGACTCGGCCAAAACAGCTCGCCCCGCAGCGCCAGGTACACATAGTCGAAGTCGCCAGCAACCGCGCGCGTAGCGGCCTCCACGCGAACGTCCCAGGTCGCGCCGCCAATGGCTTCGACTGCTCCCGCGGGAGGACGACGGATATCCAAACCGAGCCATGTCACCTCACCCGTATCGAGGGCCCGCACATCTCGGTACGTACGGTCGATGTTCCGATCTGCCTCCAGGCTCGCCGACTTCCACTCCTCCCAGGCCGCGGACAGGGCTGCCCGCGTGTCACCCCATGATCGTCCGACCTCGACCACGCCGCCGCTGCTCCAGTACGGGTCGCGATAGTCCTCACCGGCGACCAGAGCGGCCAACGTCGCAATAGTGCCGGAGCTTGCCTTCCACGGAGATGCATCGGCAACGCGATTGAGATAGCCGGCTAGTTCGATGTCGTAGGCGCCGGCCAGCGGCGATCGCACCCGGCCAAACAGCTGCCAGCGTTCCGCAGCGATCGCATACCCGCCCAGCAATAGCACGCTTGCCCCGCTTGAGTGTTCGCGCGCAACGCCCGGCCCCAAGTACAACCCTTCCGCTCGCCTGAAGCGTAAGATCGATGAGATGCCCGGCGCCGCGAGCTGCAGCCCTCTAGACGGCTGCAAGTACGACTGCGCGATGATGCGCGTCGCTTCCTCGCGTATCTCCTCCAGCGAGGGAGGCGAAGCGGCTACCGCTGGATCGAGGGCGTCGTAGAGGCCGGAGTCGAATTCGTAGGCCTCGCGTACAGCGGCCGGCACCGATGCAACGCTCGGCCCTCTGAAGAACTGCGGCGGCGTGCCAACGTTGAACTCGTAATCGCCGATCCTGAACTCGGCACGTATGATACCGCCCGCAGGGAAGTTGACGAAGTTGACCCCGCGTCGGAGTTCGATCCCCTGACGATACGGAAGCCAGTACTTACCCTCCCAGAGTGCGTTCTCGAGCCGGATGTTGAAGTAGTCCAGCGTATCATCCAAGTAGGATGCAGCGGTAAAGGTGAGCTCCATGCGAACGATGTCCGCGGTGCCCCGATCCAGATAGATCGCGCCAACCACACCCGCCGCTTCGGGATTCTGCGGTCGCACTTCCGCCTTATACACGCGGACGTCACGATCCGGCAGTACCAACGTGAGGGAATCGACCAAGCGATATTCGTAGAAGTCTAGAGCCCCGCTCGCCGCCGGATGGAGGGCATTCCGCACTTCTGAGCCCTCGCCCAACTGGATCCGGTCACCAAGGTTGTCCATCACGACGGTGAGGTGATCGAGATGATAGCGGATGTTCGTTGGCAGGGCCTTTTCTTCTTGCCTTCCAACGATTATCTGGCGCGCTAGATCCGGCGAATGCCAGTAGACATCAAGGGCTAGCTGATCGGCCTTGACCAGGTGGCGTTCGGTCGACCTCCCCAAGTCGTAGAGGAAGTAGATGTGTCCACTTGCGTGTGCGCGGTAGTCTTGAAGATGCGCGTCCGCCAGCCAGCTGGATCGCCGCGCTATCGCCCGGCCCACCAGCTCACGAACGCGGCTGTCGTTCCATTCCCCCTGGTCACCCTGGGCGACCCGGGGATGCACGAACGCTTCCGACCGAACGGATACGTCCTGCGCACTCGCCGCCAACGCCGCGAGCGGAAGGAACCCAACGGCTAACGCGGCATAGAGCAAACCGGCCAATGCTCGGCCGGTTATTGTGTGGCGGCTGCGACCGCCTGGTCGTTCAGAGTCCAATCGTAGCTCAGGAAATGGACCCGGTACTCGCCCGTCTCGAGATAACTCGCAACACGTTCCCGAACGTAACGTGAAGCGAACGCCAGCACACCGTTGCTCTTCTCATTGCTCCGATAGCCTGACTCGCTCGCGAAACTGCGGAAATCATCGCCGAACCACTCGAAGATCTGCGAGAGATGAACCTGGCCTCGCTCGACTTCGAAACGGTTCAGGCGTGGATCGTTCAGAAAGAGCCGTGCCTGGTCATCTAGTTGCTCGTCGAGCCTATCGCCTCGAAAAGCTTCCTCACGTAGCGGGGGGCAGCTCACAGCACCGTAGACAAGCGCGAAGTGTATGCGTGGCTCAGCATAGTCCGCACGGAGAGCGCCGTGCACAATATCGTCCAGCGTCATCTCCCTCCCCGCCACCTCGTGGGAGATACCATCAAAGACGCCGTCGATGTGGCGGATCGAGTTTCCAGGAAGGGTGAACCGTTTCGGCGAGGTGAGCTTCTTGAAGAAGCCGCTACCTGTCATAGGGTAGTGATCAACGATCGTATGGAGAACGTACGCGTTGTACGCGTTGATCAGGTACGCGAGCCGTTCCTTTGCCGGCCAGCTCTCGAACTCCTGTGCTGTAACCGCGGCCACCTGGCTCAGGTAACCGTCGAGCACTTCGCGCCCGACTTTCAGAGCCGCATAGTCAACTCGGCCGTCCTGAACGAACCGCTCCAGAACCGTGTCGAACGCGGCATGGTCGAAGCCCTGCCCCGCGGCCGGAGCCGCTGCAACGGCCAGCCATGCCAGCGCCAAAACGAGCGTGCCTTCTCTGGGTACCATCGTCCACATCCTCACTGGAAAGGCACTTCAAGCTGCCGACGTGCCGCGAGCGCCTTACACGCTACAAACCTGGGCGGCATGCCCCGGTTTCCGCAATCACGGCGTCTGCCCCTGGTCCAGGGCCATCTCTCCGGTCGTCTGCGCAAGCGCTGGCCAGTCGAGCGTGGTGAAGGCACCATCTTCGTAGAGAACACGCCCTCCCACAATCGTAAGCACGACGTCACTGGCGTAGGCGGAGTGGAAGAGGGCGGCAACCGGATCGCCAAGCGGCGTCGAGTGAGTCCTCCGCAGTCTCACGGCAATGATGTCCGCCTGCTTACCGGGCTCCAACGACCCAATCCTGTGCGCGAGCCCCAGTGCTCTGGCGCCGCCGAGCGTCGCCAACCGTAGCAGTTCCTCCGGTCCAAGCAGTTCGGGATCGCGACGCACAGACCTCTGAACCAGCGCGGCGAAGCGAGCCTCAGCTAAGATATCGACGCGGTTGTTGCTGGCGACCGAGTCGCTGCCCAGTCCTACCGAAATGGAGGCAGCGATGAAGTCCGGCAAAGGCGCCACGCCGTGAGCGAACTTGGCATTGGAGATCGGACAGTGCGCGACCGACGCGCCACTATCCGCTACAAGCGCGATATCTTCCGGTTCAACGCGGACGCAGTGCACGAGCAATGGCTGAGTGCCGAGAATGCCGGTCTCGGCCAGCCACGCTATCGGTGTCTTACCCGCCGCCAGGACGTCTATCCCCCTCTCACGAAGGCGGTCCGCAAACGGTCCACGACCCAGGCGCGTGTACGTCTCTTCGGCTTCTGACTCGGCCGCATGGATGCAAACGGGGAGACCCTCGGCCGACGCGTATTCCGTCACGAGACCGAACAGCCTCTGGGATACCGAGTACGGAGCATGAGGCGAAACCCCGACATCGACGCGTTCTGTGGCGAGCGGCAACGCCGCCTCGATCCTGGCGCGTAGCTCGCCGAGCGCCTCGCGGGCTTGATCCGGCGACGGCCCGAACACTTCTCGATAGACCCTGCCTCGAAGCCCGCTCTCGCGCAAAGCCTCCAGCAGATAACCGGCATCGTCGGGCGCAGCCAGGCACGTGATCCCGGCAGCTATCGCTTCAGCTACACCCAGCCACGTCGAGGTTCGCAGCGCTTCCGGTGTGAGGGATTCGTACTTGAACTCGACCAGCCGCACGAGCCAGTCCGTGAACTCGCCCTCCTCGATCCGGCCCCGCAGTACGGTGAGCTCCGGATGCGCATGCACGTTCACGAGGCCCGGGAGGATGACCGCCTCTCCCAACTCAACGACTCGCGCGCCGCTTGCAGGCACTCGATCGGTCGGCCCGACGGCCTCGATGCGCCCTCCCGCATCGACGCGGACGGCCCCGGCGGCCAATGGCTGAGCCGTGACCGGGAGTACCCATGCCGCCCGGTAGACAGTGCTCTCGTTCACTTGAAATAGCGGCCCGCGGAACGGATCGCGGGATCGCGGCTACGAGCGAGCTGGGGATCCGTGGGTCGGTCCTCCAGCCTCAACAGACGATCGATGCGTAGCGTGAAGACGACGTCGTTCAAGCCTACGCCGGACTCGAACGGCACGCCCGCCTGGAGGCGGTACGTCGTTCGACTTCCGGTTGGCGTTGCCAGCCGCAGCCCCAGCCCGGCCGAGGCCTGCAAGCCCGAATCGACACCGAACACAGCACCGTTGGCCCACATCTCGCCGGCCTCGACGAAGGCAGCACTGCCCAGGTCAAGAAGCTTGCCGACCTCAAACAGGTGGTATCTGTTCTCGACGCTGACGGCGAGTCGCGCGCCGCCGGGGAAGCGGTCGGGCGCGTATCCGGTCAGGCCCCACGGCCCACCAAGCGTTAGCTGGAACGGAACCGAGGTCTCCCAACCCCCGCTGAAACGAGCCGTGACCTCGATGACGCCGCTCGAGCCCATCAGCAAGAAGTTCGTCCACTCGAGGGTCGCGAATGCATCACGCCACGCCTGTGCATCGAAGTCCTGGCGTACCTCACCGTTCATCCGAAGCAGCGAGTACCAGTTGCCCCGCACCCTGGCGCCGCTATACAGGTCGACACCGATCAACAAGTGGGAATCCGTCGTTCCGAACGCCTTGCCAGCAAGGCCTAGAATCACATCGGCCGCACCTCCGATGGCTATGTCCTCCCTACTGCGCAAGGTACTCACCCCCCGCCGCTGAACGTACCTGAGGCCCTCGAACCCAGCCACCAGGTTCAACCGCAGCGTCTCCCGCGGCCGGAGGAATCCGGACGGCAGGCTGTCGGCCGCAGCCTCCAGAGGATCAAGCGTTGCCTGCGCGAGTGAATCCCGGTAGAAGCTAGTGCCGTAGCTGAAGTGTTCGTACGACAGCGTCAGACCATACGTAGCCTGCTTCACAGATATGTTCCGTCGCCCTGTTGCCCTGCGCTTGGCCCCACCGATCTCGATCAGCTTTTGGGTCGTGGGCAGGCTCAGTTCGGGATTTCTGCCCGAACTGTCGGCGACCACATAGGCAAACCATCTATCGCTGTAGAAGGTGTTCTGGAAGGCCGCCCGACGTCCGACAAGCCCCAAGAACGGGTAGGCGATGGACACGTCCACCGTCCATCCGGGATCTATGCGCACCGCGCTGATACCCAGGTCCCAGCGGCTTCCCAGAAACTGGGGATCGAAAAACCCGCCGCCCACATCATCCCGCCCGGAACGGTCGAAATACATGAACTCGACGGCGCTGCCTCGTCCCGCGATGTTCCGCTCAGCGATAACGATGCCGGTGACGGAAACGCCGCCACCCAGGCTGAAGCGCGGCTCGAAGCGTATCGTCCAGTCGTCCCGAGTCGCCACCGTTACGTCCACATCCCCATCGTCTCGCCGAGCCGTCACGACGCTAGCCGACTCGAGAAAGCGGAACCTCCGCAGAAGTC
>JBDHHL010000069.1:0-12919 GCA_039589375.1 Gemmatimonadota bacterium
GCCGACATCGCGCCTACGCTGCTCGACGTCATCGGCCTGGAATTGCCGGACGAAATCGATGGCATTCCCCAGAAGCCCATGGACGGCGTCAGCATGCGGTATTCGTTCGACGCTGCCGACGCCCCGACCGCCAAGCAAGTCCAGTACTACGAGATGTTCGGCAACCGTGCTCTCTGGGCCGACGGCTGGAAGGCCGTCACCTTGCATGCCAACCGCATGCCGTGGGACCTCAACGTCACGCTAGCGTTCGACGAGGACGTGTGGGAGCTGTATAACACGAACGAGGATTTCTCAGAGAGTACCGACCTCGCCGCTCAGTACCCCGAGAAGCTGGAGGAACTGAAGCAGCTGTTCGACCAGGAGGCGTGGAAGTACAACGTCTACCCGCTGTACGATGACATGATCATGCGCCTCAGCCGGCAGCAGGACCGGCAGTTCGGGGACCAGACGGAGTTCACGTTCTACTACCCAGGGGCCGTACGCATCGCCGAGAAGGCGTCACCGCCTATCAAGGGCCGCTCCCACACCATCGAAACCACAATCGATCTGCAGGGCAACGAGGAGGGCGTGATCGTCGCCTGCGGAGGGTTCACTGGCGGCTACACGATGTTCATCAAGGACGATCGCCTGTACTACGACTACAACTTCCTCGACGGCGAGTTCTACACGCTAACTTCGCCGCCTCTGCCTACGGGCTCCACAACACTCGGTTTCAAGTACACCGACACCGGCAACTTCGCCGGCTATGGCGAGCTCTTCGTCAACGGTGAGAAGGTCGGCGAGGTCGACATGCCGAGGACCCACATCTCTACCTTCTCGCTGTCGGAGCCGTTCGACCTAGGGCGGGACAACGGCACCCAGGTGTCATTGCAGTACTCGGGCGCTTTCCCGTTCACCGGGGAGTTGGACAAGGTCGTTTTCAGGCTGTTCGACTGATCAACTGCGACGAACCGGCCAGTCACGTCGGACTGGCCGGTTCGCGACAGCTCGATCCTAGGGAAGTACGTACCGACTTCCCTGATAGACGCGCAACGGTCCGTGGGCGATCTCCGTCTCGTCCGAGTGATAGCCCAGAACGACGTGCACGGGCTCCATCGCTTTCACCGGCAGTTTGTCCTTCGACCGCCAGTGGAGTGCTCCATCGACGTGAAGGCTGACGGTGCCGTCCGCATCGAGTTGCAGGACGTAGCGATGCCACGCCCCGGACTCGTCCGGGATCTCCAGATCGTTCCAGTGGCCGGCTACGGTAACCCGCGCCCACGCGCCGACCTCTTCGCTCGGGCCAGCGATCACGAGATTGACGATCGCATCCTCGCACGACCATTCGCGTGAGTCGGACGGCGGTTCGTCCAACGACAGACCGACCCCCATGCGCTGATGCGGCTTGCCGCTGAACGGCATCCGCGCCCAGAAGTCCACGCTCAGTCCTCTGGCCGGCGAAAATGCCAGGCGCGAGCCGACCCCGCTCGCGAAGGAGCCATCGCCGTTGCTCACGAAGTAACCGCTGCCTTCCGGTCCACCCGTCGCGCGCACGTAGGGCTTGGGCTCTCCGAACGGGATCCAGCGGTCGGCCCGCAGGCCCTCCGTCCAGTCTTCCACGAAGAAGGGCCTGGTCGACCCGTCCAGCACCTCAGGCTCGCCGGTGCTCAGCCACCCGGCGCTGAGAGCGACTGAGATCAGACCGATCGAGAGTAACGCGCCCACGGCACCGCCGGCCAGCGACAGGCGCCAAGGACGGCTCCCTCTACCAGTCGCCAAAGGCGGCCCGCCGGCAGCGCCCGGTCCATCGCCTACGATTTGCTCGCGCACCCCGGCAGCAAGTCGCTCCAGGTCTTCCGAGGGGCGTCCATCCAGAGCGGCCTTGAGCAACGCGCGGTAGGAACGGTAAGCCTGCAAAGCACCGACCAGCTCGCCGGCCGCTCTCAGCGAGCGAACCAGCGCGATCTGGGCCGCCTCGTTTAGCGGGTTGAGCTCCACGTACTTGCGGGCGTAGCGCACCGCTATCCCTGCTTCGCCCGCCTCGAGGTGACCGCTCACCAAGCGCGAATAGGCGACCTCGACCCCTGCCCGCACATACTCGTCTTGCGACTCGATCCCCTCTTCTAGCTCGTGGCTTGACGTCCCTAGCAGCCCGGGCAGGAAGTGGCCTCCATAAAGCTCCACGACGCGTTCGTCATCCCCCGCCTGCAGCGCGCGCTCGAACTCGTGCAGATCGACTTTCAACTTCTTGGTGTCGAGGGTAAGCTCGGAGTCGTCGCCTTGGACAACATGCTCGCCGGTGCGGACGACCATGTAGTGCAACGCCTGACGCAGCGCGCGGCGCGCCTTGCTGTGCTCGATGTTGGGCCAGAGAAGTTCGGCTAGGTAGTCGCGGCTGGCCGTGTGGTCGGGTCGCGTGGCCAGTACGGCGCAGACGGCAAGAGCGTGCGAGTTGGACATCAGCGTCGGACCGTGCGGCCCGCGCAGATGGAGCGAGAGGTGGCCCAGCGTCTTCAGGTACAGCACGATACAACCACCAGGCTGGCGAAGCGGCCAACGAGCCCCGTGCTTGCCTCTGCCCTCCCCACTTGATACTGGCCCGCCATTCGCCCGCTCGCAACCCCAGGCCAGTTGCGCCGATCCTTGCCCCTCGGGAGCGTGGTAGGTGCGTCCTACCGACTCGAGGCGTCCATCCGACGCTCGCGCCACCTCGTTTCTACGCCTCTTTTACGCCGTCCGAGTAGAATGTCTTGTTACAATCCGCTACAGGATGTGCCCCCTCCGATGAGTGGCCTCTTCTCGCACGCCGCTCGACGGGCCGGACGGGTATGCGATCTAACCCGGTACGGAGACGTGCCGGGCCGGCACCGGGAGATACTGTGGAATCGGATCCGACCGCCGATTCTGGACCCGTAACAGCCGAAGGGGCCGGGGCCTGCCCCTGCCAGGCCCGCCCGACCCTTACATCCGATCGAGAACAGTCTGCTCAACCACCAGTAAGCAGGTACCAGAAAGGAGGTACCGTCGGCCTGTTTTGGGAGTAGCCGGGTGGCATCAACCGCTATCAATTACCTGGAGGGAACCATGAAGCGACTTACCAACTTCGCGGTCCTCGCGCTGTTCGCGGGTTTCGCGGCCTACGGCTGTACCGAGTCGGGCCCGCCGATGGGACCGACGGACGTCCAAACGTTCACGCCACAGTTTCACACCGCCCAAATTCCATTCGAAACGCCGCTGATCGCCGACGGCGGTGATCCGACGACCGCCATCGATGTCGGTAACGTCCTGGTCTGGAACGACGGGTCGAACCTACACGTCAAGTACGAGATCGAAGCGGCAGACTGGTACATGAGCGAGACGCACCTGGCCGTCGCGACGAGCCTGGGTGGCATCACGCAGAAGAACGGGAACCCGATCCCGGGCAAGTTCCCGTACGCGAACGCGCACGACCCATGGGTGACGGAGTTCGAGTACGAGATCCCGCTGGCTGATTTCTCGGCCTCGGCGGGAGACGAGCTCGTCATCGCCGCCCACGCGGTCGTGTGGGAGACATCGAGCACCGCGACGGTGACCGGGGTCAGCGACGCGAGCGTGCTGGTCACCGCCTTCAACGGTGTGGCGGTGGGGCCGAACCCGGCGGTTGCGGCCTACGAGCCGGTCGGCTACCAGGACTGCGGCTTGTACATGCTCAGCCCGGCGTCGAACTCGGTGTGGGACACGCAGAACGGCCGGGCCGTCGCCAACGACGTGTCGACGGACCCATTCTTCGGCGCGCTCTGGATCTGGCGGACCAACAACCCGACGTACCCGAATTCGGGTGAGTACGTCGAGTTCCAGAAGACGGTCACGCTCCCTGGTCCCCCTGCTGGTTCCGGATCGATCAAGATCACAGCGGACAACGGGTACCAGGTCTACCTCAACGGGATCCTCCTGGGCTCGGCGCAGATCGGAGCGGCCTTCCCGGGGAGCCTCTGGGAAAACGGGGTGACCACGAGCGGTTGGAACAGCCCAGAAACGTGGGCTCTGCCGTTCGTCGCCGGCGACAACACCCTGACGATCGTCGCCGCGAACGAGTACGCGTGGCCGACCGATCCGCCCAACATCCAGACGACGGGCATTGGCGGCACCGCTGGAGGGGTCTGTCCGAACCCCGGCGCGCTGATCTTCAAGCTGAGCGCCTCGTACTACGACCGGAGCGAGACGGCATGGGGTGGCCCTCTTGAGTTCGACGGCAAAAACTGGGCGATGTACTTCACGTACACCGTGCAGCCACCACCGCTGTCCGGCTACGGGGTCGTGACTTCCGGACCGACTCTCAACTATGCTGATGGTGGATGGGCCGGTTGGTCGGTCCCAACAAACAAGATCGTGACCGGTGGTGGATTCGTGCTCACAGGGGGTCCGGCAGCGGTCTCAGCGCCCGGAACGCCAGGGTCGGCGTGGCCGCACTACACATTTGGTGCCGGGGAATACGGATGGGTCGTGCGAGACGACCCAGACGGCGCCTCTAGCCCTGGTAGCGCTGTCTACGCCGTCTACGCCGACATGCCGTCGGGCTACGAGATCGTCACTTCAAGTTCGCTGGCATTTAGTGACGGTGGTTACGGCGGCTGGTCTTGCCCGGCCGGCAAGGTCGTGATCGGAGGTGGATTCCAAGCCAACGATGCAGTCGCGGTCTCGGCGCCGGGAACGCCTGGGTCGGTATGGCCGCACTACACATTTGGTGCCGGGGAATACGGATGGGTCGTGAGAGACGCCCAAAACAGTGCCTCGAACACCATCACGGTGTACGCCATCTGCGCCTCACCGTTGTCCGGCTACGAAGTCGTCAATTCAGTGCCGCTGAACTACAGTGATGGTGGGTGGGCCGGCTGGTCTTGCCCGGCAGGCAAGGTCGTCACCGGAGGTGGATTCAAGCTCACAGGGGGTCCGGCAGCGGTCTCAGCGCCGGGAACGCCAGGGTCGGCGTGGCCGCACTACACATTTGGTGCCGGGGAATACGGATGGGTCGTGCAAGACGACCCAGACGGGGCTTCTAGCTCTGGTAGCACTGTGTACGCCGTATGCGCTGAAATCTGACCCGCATATCCGGCCCGGCGACTCTTGCCATTTCGGGTCGATCGAAGGCGGCAACATCATCGTCTACGATGGAAGGGGAAGCAGCCCCTTCGTGAGCGGGCCCTGACCCGCTCAGGTTGACAGAGAAGCCGGCATCCGTGACCGTGCGCCACGGGTGCCGGTTTCGTTCGTCAGGTGGTGTAGTGGCGTAGCCCGAGCAGATCGATCAGCATCCATCTCAGACATCAACTCGTGCACTACCGCGAAGGGTTGCGGCTCTGAGGAAATCCGGCGTGACGGGATCGGACCGGGGCTTGCTTCTTTGCGCTCAAGGACAACGCGCTACCCTCGCCAAGGCTTGACCGTGTCAGGTGGTACCTGATGGGCCGCGGCGTCGATCCCCACCGCCTGGTAGCGCGGGGCTACGGCCCGGCGGATCCCGTAGCCAGCAATGCGATGGCGGAGGGGCGGGCGAGGAACCGGCGCGTGGAACTTCGGCGGCTAAACTGAAAGCGCGCGACCGGGCCGAGAATCAAGGGGAAAGAGCGGCGAACTCGACGACGTATTCCCCAGCTGCACCAGCAGTGGCCGGGACCACGATCGAACCATCCCGGATCTGAAACACGATCGTCTCACCTACTCGGATGACGACGTTCTCCACGTCCGTCGGGATCACTATCTCGTAGTTCGCTTCGGAGCCAGCGTCTAGTACAACGGGATCGTGAACAACACACCCACTTCAGGTGAGAAATCCGTCGCCTTCGACGTCAGACCGAAGCCGGAATTCAGCCTCAGCATTACGTGCGGACTGAAGTGCCATTGCGTATCCACGATGAAGTCGACTTCATCATCTTCACCTTCAAACATCAAGACGAAACGGAACAGCCTCGAGACTCGCTTCAGGTATTCCAGTGCATACTCTCCGGGCTCGACCTTTCGCTCTGCTCGGTCGTAAGCGAAGGCGGTTCGAGCCGTTAGCGTTCCCCAGCGGAAGCCTTTGATGACGCCGACCCCCAACTTGAATTCCCAGTCCGAGGTGCCGATGAGCACCTTGTCCTTCTGCAGGGGGAACACGGTCTCGAAGTAGCTGAAGAGTTCGGGCCGCCGCTCGTGTTCCTTGAACCAGCGCCAACGCAATTGAGCTTCGACATCACCAAGGCCGGACTCCTTCAACTCGTTCGGCACGGCGGATGTGTCGTTCTCCGCTTTCGTCAAAGTCGCATCGATGTATGCGCCTTCCAACTCGAAGGCGAGCCAGTCGGTAATACCAATCCCGAAGAACAGCAGACCCTCATGCGCCTTGTAAGTGCCTCTGTATTCCTGCGTGCCCACGTAACCGAAGTCATTAGGCTCGTACTCGATGTTGCTGTCCCAGTAGTATTCATAGAAGGGATAGATGAGGAACTCCCCTTTTCGTATGTACGTGCCGAACATCGAAGAGGGTACCCCCGTTCCGCGATCCTTCAGGTAGTAAGGCAGAGCCTCCTGCCCCTCGGCCGCCTTTGGCAGCACTAGGCCCAGGCCAGAGAACGCGGCTGCGAGGAGAAGTATCGTCGCCCTCATAGGTCACCCCTCCATCTCGTCGTAGTCATGGATACGAGAAAGTACCGTCGCAGGGACGCAGCAGACAGGTGGATCCGCAGCATGTTGCAGATGTCTTCGGAAAGACTTGGCCTGCCGTCGCAGGAACCGAGAAAGCCACAACCTGCCGTTGAAATCTTTTCGTGACAAGTCTGCCACGTCCCCATTGTTGAGCCCGCGAACGGGTAGAAATGTGACACAAGGAAGCAAGCGGCATGCCAGCCTTCGCGTCCGGCGGAGTCTTCCAGAACCGGCCGGCCCAATCGGTGAAGTCGGATCGGCCGCCGCCTGCCGCCCTTGAAAATCGGTGCTCGGCCACATACTCTAAGCATCGCTCCAAGTCACCACAGCCGGGCTGTGTGGTGCCGGGATTGTGCTGCGTAATCCGTTGTCCCGGTGAACCTTGCATCCGGCTGGCTCGGATGGCGGAATTGGTAGACGCGCAGGATTCAGGATCCTGTGGGAGCAATCCCGTGGGGGTTCGAATCCCCCTCCGAGCACTTCGATTCCTCGCCCACGTGCTGGAATTGGTAGACAGGCCAGCTTGAGGGGCTGGTGTCCTTCGGGGCGTACAGGTTCGAGTCCTGTCGTGGGCATAACCTAACGGCCGTAACCACCGGGTCGTGGCAGTCTGGCGAGCCAGGTTGTTGCGGCCGTGGTCATTGGGCGCCACCGCCTAGGGAGTTGCTATGGGAGCCGCTCGAGCGCTCCTCGTGCCGGTACTTGCCGTCTGCTGCGCCGCCTGCGCGTCGTCGCCGGGCCCCGTGCCCGTGGTCGCCGAGACCATCGACCTCCTGCGCCTCGCCGGCGAGTGGAGCGGCTCCTACGACAGTCCGACCGTCGGGCGGCAGGGCAGCATCACGTTCCTGCTGGAGGCGGGGAAGGACACCGCGTACGGAGACGTGGTCATGGTGCCCCGCGGCTGGACCAAGGCATTGACCCCAATGCAGGATCCCGCTGCGGCGGCTCGCGATGCGCCCATCCCGGAGACGCTCGAGATTCGCTTCGTCCGCGTCGAGGGGTCCCAGGTGAGCGGCACGATGGCCCCTTACAAGGACCCCGAATGCGGCTGCGCCATCTACACGACCTTTGAGGGGCAGGTGAAAGGCGACGTAATCGAGGGCACCTTCACGGCGCGCCCCGGGCACGGTCCGCCTTACAAGGGCACGTGGATGGTCGAGCGCAAGAGAAAGGGAGGCTAGCCGGCCCCAAAGGTTCCCATCACGTGAGCGACTTGCTAGAATTGTCCCTTACGCGCCCGTAGCTCAATTGGATAGAGTGCCTGACTACGGATCAGGAGGTTGGGAGTTCGAATCTTCCCGGGCGCGTTGAGAAACCCCGCAACCCACAACGGGTTACGGGGTTTCCTTCTTCGCGCTCCGCGCCCTGGTCATCAAATCGGGCAACAGACATTTCCGACCCGGGTTCCCTGCATCACCACGCGGTGGGTCGCCGAGTCGGCTACGAACCAACGCCTTGCTCGAAGATGGTGGTCACTGCTTGCGCTGCGACGGCACGTACCGGGCGAGATCGACGGCAAGGGCCTTGGTCTCAACGCGGCCGTCGTCGGCCTCGCTGACCCTGCGGAGCAGCTCGCCATAAGTGTCCCACCAGCGGCGCGCGTGACTCTCGGTCCACTCGCCCATGCTCTGGCAGGCCTGCAGGCGCCGGTGGAGCTCTGCAGCGGACTGCGGTCGGTTAGCAGGATCCTTTTCCAGGCAGGACAGCAGCAAGTCTTCGAGATCCTCGGGCACAGGCCTTTCCAGACGCTTGGAGGGCGGAACGGGCTCGCTGTGCAAGTGATGCCCGCACACCTCCAGGATCGTTGCGCCCTCGAAGACGTGTTGTCCCGTCAGCAGGAAGTAGCCAACAGCTCCGATGGCGTAGAGATCGCCGCGCCCGTCCACTGCGTCCGGGGACGTCAACGACTCGGGGCACATGTAGTGCGGAGTACCGGCCAGTACGCCCTCCTTGGTGAGCTGCATTTCTCCTTTGTCGCCCAGCTCCTTGACAAGGCCAAAGTCGAGAAGCTTGGCCACGTCGAGTTTGCCGCCCTGGGTACACAGGATCACGTTGGACGGCTTGATGTCGCGATGGATGAGCTCGATGCCGTGGGCCTCTTCGAGGGCGCCCGCCAGCTCGGCGAGCACCTTGACCACGCGCCCTGGTGACTGCGGCCCGTCGAGGCGCACGATGTCCTTCAGCGTCGCTCCGTCGAGCAGCTCCATGGCGTAGTAGAAGATGCCATCTTGGGTCCGCCCATAGTCGAAGATGGTGACGGTGTTCGGGTGGGTGAGCCGAGCCGTCAGCTGCACCTCCCGCTCGAAACGGGCGAGGGCGTTTTCGCCGGCCAGATCTGGACGCACGAGCTTGATCGCGGTGGGGCGCCGCATCATGGCGTGGCTGGCCCGGTAGACCGCGCCCATGCCGCCTTCGCCCAATTTCGCTTCCAGCGTGTACTGGCCGACTCGCCGCGCCTCGCGAACCTGGCGCCGTAGGCCGAAGATGACCCCGGACACGATCATGCAGACGCCCGTGACGAAGGTCCACCAGATTGCGATGTTGGTCACGTTCGTCATGACCAAGTCATCTGGGCTGACGGATCGTAGCGACGGCTGGGGCTCGAACGGCAACGTTTTCACGACGGTGACCACCGCCACAGGTACTGCCACTAGCGCGGTCAACACCAAGGTGCGCACCGGGCGTGAGGGCACGAGCGCCGCCCGCACAAACACCCAAAGGGAAAGCCCTATGACAAACTCGAGTGAGTTCGAGCCCTGAACGAGCCCAACGAAGTGTCCATACAAGGCGTCATTCGGACTCACCAAGCCGCCAAGGTATTTTGGCATCAATCCGGGCAGTATCAGTCGGCCCATCGTTGCGCTCAGTGCTGCAGTCCCGAGAAGCATGGTGGCCTCGACCCAGGACACGAAGCGCACGGAGCGCACGCCACTACGGCACAGCAACCAGGCAGCGACCGCCAACCCGGTCTGCACCTGGAAGAGAGCGAACCAAGGTTGCAGTAGTTCCTCTGGTGTGATGGTCAAGGCCGGCGGCGCCCACCGGCTCAAGGCGAGCAGCCCGGCAAGACCGAGCAACTGGACCCCGATCATCACCTTCGCGAACAGAGCGACGCGCTGCTGGAAAAAGGCGCGTCCCTCCTCGGTCACGTCAGTCGTGTACGAAGTCATGGTTCCACGTTCGAGATGCGCTCTACCTGGCTGCAGCACTCGCAGCGTGAGACTCGAGCGCTAGGATTCCGCATTGGTATGAATGTCCAAGATAAGACAGCCAAAGGCGAGTTTGCCAGGAAGTCGTGCGGGGCAATGCTGCGATGCCGGCAGGATCACCCAGTAGCAATGCGCGTTGTGCGTCGGGTCCAATATCAAGGGTGCATATTCCCCGACTACCGATCAGAAGGTTGGCAGTTCGGGTCTTCCAGGGTGCAACACAACCATCGTAGAAGGAAGAAAATTGACGCAGAACTGCTGGTGGGCGCGAACGAGGCGGACGCCGTCGCGCCCGCCCCGTTCTCTCAAGTGGCCTGCGAATGTTGTCAGCGCAGCAGCTTTGATATGTCGGCCACGAAGATATCCCAGTTTTCCTCCTCGTACACAGCGCCGAACAGTATCTTCTTTCCGTTCGGCGAGAACTCGACCTTCTGATGCGTCCAGCCGTACGTTAGGCGTAGTTCGCGGGGGAGCGGCACGACCGTGTGCTCGCCCGTCTCCAAGTCTTGCAGGACCATCTCCAGCCCGAATTCGACCCTCGCAGACAGAAAGGCCAGCGTCCGGCCGTCCGGCGAGAGAGCCGGATGACGGTTCTGGGTCCCCTCGATAGGTGTGACCCGGTCGGCCGGCTCACAGACGTCGGGATAGCAGGCGAAGATCGCCCGGCGCAGATCATCATCTCGATACAGCGACACGAAGTACACCAGACTTCCATCCGCTGCCCACGCGGGATGGAAGTTCCGCGTGCTAGCTGTTGTTACCGCCGTTGGGCCTTGGCCCGCCGACGACATCCTCCAGATCGCTTGGTCCGCTCCGCTTTGCCGGGTGAACACGAACTCGCTGCCGTCCGGCGAGTAGCGCGGTGTGAAGTCACTGTCATACGTGAGCTTCGTTTCCGGCCCGCCGGTGGCAGGAACCGTAAAGATGCCCCCGTCCACGCTGTGGAATGCGATGGTCGACCCATCGGGCGACCAGTCGGGCGCGTGAAAGCCGACGGCGGAGGTCAACTGCTCAGCGCTGCCTTCACCGTCCTCGAGGCTCATACGCCAGATGGCGTAGGCGAAGTTATCGCGGTTGGAGGCGAACGCGATGTGCTCGCCGTCGGGCGACCAGGTGGCAGTGAAGTCGGCCCATCCATCATACGTCAGCCTGGTGACCTTCACAGACGTTTTGATCCGTGGGGTATCGCCACCGCCGTAGAGCATCCCATTCGAGAGCACGCCGACGCAGATGATTGCGTCGCCGTCCCTCAGTCTGGGGTCGAGGTCCGAACGATCGAAGAAGGCTCTTACGGTGCGGCCGGTGGAGATCGCGCGAGTTGCCGGCGCGCCGGCGCACCAGACATGGTCCGGGTCGAACTCTGCCGCCGTCGCTTTGGAATCGAAGGTGAAGGCGGCCACAATGTGGGCCGGTGCTGAGAGGTTGGCCGCGCGCGGCTCGATACTCACTTCCACACCGGACAGCGGATAGGGGGCGAAGGCACCATCGGTGACCAGTTCGCTGTACTTCGCGCGGGCGGCAGCGACGTTGTTGTCCAACTCAACGTCATTCGCCGCACCAATCAAGGCGAACGTGACAACCTGCGAGCCGCCACCCGGAATGGTGAGATTGCGGCTACTGAGCAGATGGCGGACGTCGCTGGGACCGAAGGGATCCGGATAAGGAATACCCCCGCTCAGGAAAGCGAACTGGGTCGCCCAGTCCGGCGGGTCCATAGGAGACAGTGGCGGTTCACTAGTAGAAGGGTTCCGCCAGGCCCGGTAGCTGGTCACGTCGTGGCTCAGCATGATATGCCCGAAAACCATATCCGGGACGTCGGATGTGACGACCGCAAGCTGCTCGCCATCCAAAAACGTCACCCAATCATCGTCGTGTCCATCTGTGAATCCGACGGCGAGGTCGAGGTCGAGCACCTGCCCGATATGCAGATCCCCGACTTCCTTATCGTCGAAGTTCAAGAGCGTGTACTTGACGAAGACATAGTCGTCGTTCGGTTCGAGTTCGAATGCGAAGGTCTCGCGTATGGTGACCAGTCCGAGCGACTCCTTCGCATCGTCGATCGGCTCCTCGATCGAGAGCGACAGCGTCTGGTGGTCGGCGTACTCCGGGTCGTCGATGACCAGCACCGGCATCAGTCCCCTGCGGTCCGTGTTGCCGTTGCGTGTATCGTAGGTGAACACGGCATCCGGACCGTTCCCGTAAGCGATGGAACCGGCGTAGATCACTAAGTGCTCGTCAGTTCCATCGTCGAACCACCCATCGATCAGCCGATGAGGCTGGAGATTCAACGTCAACTTGTTCGCGTCGACCACGGCCGTGGGGTAGGCAACGTGGTCGAATAGCGGCCCTTTCAAAGGTAACGTTTCGCCCGGACTGAGGGGCTCGTCGTCGGCACATCCTACCAGGAACGTCAGCAGGAGCGCTGCGACGATCGGTCTTGCGCCGCGCATGATACACCTCCAGGTATTGGGAATTCTGACGAAGATACTACGTCGCTGGGCGTGGTTGAGGGCTGCAAGAAAAGAACGGGCGAGCGGGTAGAGCAGCCCGTTGGAGAGAAAACCACTGTAGCTACAGACAGCCACCGCTGAGGTCCTCTGGGGGAGGTAAGGTTCCCCAACAGACTGCACTGCCAATCGCACAGCCCATGCTAGCACGCCGGCACCCGGCATGCAACAAATAGTCGTAGTCAGTACTCTTAGCGGTAGCGGGCGATCATCGCGGTCCTGCCCTCTTGCCTCCCAGTTGTCTACATGGCTAATGATTCCTCATACCCTCGCTGCGGATCCGTGACGGATGAGACCGGAGCCACCCGCGAGATCCAGATCGAGACCGACGCAGAGGTGACCATACCGGACCTCAAAGTGGGTACTTACCAGGTGACGTTGCTTCCTCAGGTGAATTGGAGCACGTGGGAGGGTAAGACTTTTTGCGAATGGAATGGTCAGCTGGATTCGAGCCCGCTAGGCGCTGCCTGGACGATAGACGGCGTGAGGGTGCAGGAGGGGGCTATGAGTTCCGTGACTTATGAAGTCGACTGCTCGGCTCCCTGACTCCCGACCTACCCGGCG
>JBDHHL010000070.1:0-12865 GCA_039589375.1 Gemmatimonadota bacterium
GACGGCGTTGTGTGCCACGTCGAGCACCCAGGTTCGACCCCTGCGCTCCTCAACCTGTAATCGGCCAGGCCAGCGAACATCCCCTATTCCCGCCTCTATTTCGGCCGGCCCGGGACGCGACGCGTCCGGCAGGCTCTGTACCGCAAGCGCGGCGAGTCCGGCATTCCAGGCCTGGTGGGCTCCCAGCAGCGGGCAGCGGAGGCTCAAGACGTCCGTCGAGCCCGGCCCGACATACTCGAGCTCCGTGTGGTCCCGTTGTATTCGTATGCGTCTAACCGCCGCGTCGTATCCGAGCTGCAGCAAAGGCGCTCCTGCCCGTGCTGCCGCCTCGCGAACGATGCGGCCGGCCTCCGGGTCCAGCCGCCCGAGCACCATCGGCACACCAGGCTTGCTGATGCCGGCCTTTTCGCCGGCGATCTGCGCAAGCGTGTGGCCCAGGTAGTCCGCGTGATCCCACGCTACGTTCGTGATCGCCGTTACCTCCGGCAGCAGAACGTTCGTGGCATCCAGGCGTCCTCCCAAGCCGACCTCCGCCACGACGAAGTCGACATCGGACGCTGCGAAACACAGAAAAGCGAGTGCCGTCGTCGCCTCGAAGAACGTGGCTCCCAGCTCCTCGGCCAGCGGTCGAAGCCGGACCGCTCCCTCGAACAGCAGATCTTCTTCGACCGGGTAGCCGGCCACTCGGATTCGCTCCCCGAAGTCGATCAGGTGCGGCGACGTGTAGAGGCCCACGCGATGGCCGGCCCGACCCAGGATACTGGCGATCATCGCCGCGACCGAGCCCTTCCCGTTCGTCCCTCCCACGTGAATCGAGCGATACGCCATATGCGGTCGGCCCACGCTCTCGAGCAGGGTCCGAACCCGCCGCAGCCCCCAGCGGATCTCCCCCGTCGGTTGCAGCCCGAGAAGCTCCGCAAGCACCGCAGTGCTCACGGACCACTCAACGGCAGGGGCGGCGAGCCGCCACCCAAGAAAGGCGCACGCGTCTTGTACATGGCGCCTAATAATAAGGGAGAGTCAGGTAACCGGTAGGGTTTCGGCCACCCCTTCACGCGCGAGGCCAGCGGACCACCGGACGTCTAGAGTACTGGACCACACCGATACTGACGGGTTGACCGCCTTGAATATCGAACACTGAATATCGATTGACCAATAACCAAAAATACAGTTCTTGGGAAACCGACATTCGATATTCAATATTGGCAATTCGAAGCCCGCCTTACGTCAACCGCCGGCTGCCCCTTTCTCATACGTCATCACTACTGTGGCTGACGTCTAGCCGCTGTGGCCGTCGGTCATGTGTCCCAACAACCTGGAAACGGTGGTCTTGAGCTCCGGTCGCGGGACGACCATGTCCACCATCCCGTGCTCGAGCAGAAACTCCGAGCGCTGAAACCCCTCGGGTAGTTCTTGACCGATCGTCTGCTCGATCACGCGCGGCCCGGCAAAACCTATCAGTGCTTTCGGCTCCGCGATGATCACGTCACCGAGCATGGCGAACGATGCTGTCACGCCGCCGGTCGTCGGGTTGGTGAGTATCGAAATGTACGGCAGCCTGGATTTGTGCATGCGCCCGAGAGCGCTCGACGTCTTGGCCATCTGCATCAACGAGAGGACCCCCTCCATCATGCGGGCCCCGCCCGACGCCGACACGATGATCAGCGGGTGGCTGTCGCCCAGAGCGCGCTCTGCTACACGCGCGATCTTCTCACCTACGACGGATCCCATCGACCCGCCGATGAAGCTGAAGTCCATGACACCGAACTTGACATCGGATCCGTCGATGTGCCCAGAGCCAGTCAGAACCGCTTCCTTCGTCCCGCCCTTCTTGACCGCTCGCTCGTAGCGCTCGGCGTAAGGTGTAGGGCCTACAAAAGTGAGCGGATCGACCGAGCTGAGGTTCGGGTCGTACTCTTCTTCCAGGCCGTTGTCCAGTAGAATGGAGGCGTACTGACCGGCGGCGATGCGGAAATGGAACCCGCACTTCAGGCAGACGTTGAAGTTCTCCGCCAACTTCTCGCGGTAGACGATCTCTCCGCAGCCGTCACACTTCGCCCAAACATCGGGCGGAAGCTCTCGCTTCTGCCCGACCAACTTCCTTTTCTCTTTTCGGAACCAGGCCATGTCATCCCAGCTTGCCAGTACGAATAACTACAGAAACCGCATTCTGCCAACCGTCAGGTGTGGGAGGAAAAGATCGGCAGGTTCTGTGATTGCCGCAATGGGCCTGTCGACGAGGAGGGTCAGGCTCCCACCTCACGCTCGGCCGCCACCCGCTGGACGACGGCGAGCATGACGAATGAGACGAGAAGAAAACTCCCGCCGTAGCTCAAGAACGGGAGCGGCAGGCCTGTTATGGGCAGCAGGCCGACTGTCATGCCGACGTTCGCCACCAGGTGCGCGAACCATAGCGCTGCCACGCCGAATACCGCGGTGGAGGCGAACGGATCGCTTGCGCGTTCCGCTGTTAGCAGCAGGCGCCAGAGAATCACGGCGAAGCAGGAAAGCACCACGAAAATGCCGAGGAATCCCAGCTCCTCGCCGACCACGGAGATGATGAAGTCGGTGTGTTGCTCCGGCAGGAACGCCAGACGCTTCTGCGTACCCATGTTGAAGCCCTTTCCCAGCCAACCGCCAGAGCCAATTGCGACCTGCGACTGAATCAAGTGCCACCCCGCACCGCGCGGATCGGCTTCAGGCTGCATGAACGCCAGGATACGCACCTGCTGATAGGGAGCGAGGCTCCGCCAGGCAGGAAGCACCAGCACACCCATCGCGACATTGGCAAAGATCACGACCAAGGATTCGCTCAAGTAGGCTCGGGTCCAGTAGAGGAAGGCGATGACGAACAGGAACCACACGCCCCACAACGGCGTCGAGAAAGCCAGCGCCAGACTGACCAGCGGACTGACGACCAGAACCAGTTTGGGCATCGACAGACCGGACCAGTACAGCGCCGCCAGGAGGATGGCGACGAAGACGGCCGCTGTCCCCATATCGGGCTGGGCCATGGTCAACGCGAACGGCACGAACACCACGGCGACGAACGGCCAGAGCTCCCAGAGGCTGTCGGGCGCTCGCTCGCGTGCGGTGACCAGCTTGGCCAGCACCAGAATCGTAGCAAGTTTCGCAAGCTCTGATGGCTGGAAGCCGATGGCGCCGAAGCGTATCCAACTGCGCGGCCCGTCGCCTGCACCGACGACCAGAACGGCTATCATGGCGAGGATCGTGAGCACGTAGGCTGCGGGCGTAACCCACTCGAGCCAGCGAAACTCAATCCGCATCGTGATGACGAACGCCACCAGCGCTATAGCCAACCACATCGCCTGCTTTTGCCAGATCCCGGTCACCGACGAGGGGATCTCGAGCTCGCCGGCGGAATAGATCATTGCGATGCCGAAGATTGCCAGCGCGAGGACGAGCATGAGGACCAACGGATCACCGACGCTGAACTGAGCTTTCCGCTTCATCGACTGGCTACCGCGTCCCGGCCTTCGGGGAACCGCTTCTCGAGGTAGAACTGAATGAGCCTAGAGACGATCGGAGCCGCTGCCGACGACCCATGTTGCCCGGCCTCGACAATCACAGCCGCGACGATGGCCGGGTCCTCCGCCGGCGCGAAGCCAACGAACCAGGCATGGTCTTCGCCGTGCGGGTTCTGCGCCGTCCCCGTCTTGCCAGCCAGCGTCCAGTCTCGCAGCCGCGAGCCGCGTGCCGTGCCGCCAGCCTCATTGACTACCGCCACGAGCGCCGCACGCAGCCCCGCCAGCTGCTCGCCGTCGAGCGGCAGCCGCCCGGGCGGCTCGGCCACCGGACCTGTTCTCCCGACCCTGGGTGTCCGCAGTGTACCGTCCGTTGCGAGAGCCGCAAAGAACTGCGCCATCTTCAACGGGCTCTGAGAGTTCTCGCCCTGCCCGATTGCCAAGTTGAGGACCACCGAGTTCGTCCAGCCCCTGCGGCCGTAGCGGCGAGTGTACCAAGCCGTATCAGGTGGGAAGATCCCGGTGACCTCGGACGGGAGATCGATACCGCTCGGACGACCGAAGCCGAACTCCGGCACGCCTGCCAGCAGGCGATCAATGCCCACTTTCAGGCCGAGCTGATAGAAGAACACGTCGCAGCTCTCACGAATCGCGCCCTTGAGGTCCAGTGTTCCGTGGCCTGAGGGGGTCCAATCATGGAAGACACGATTGCCGTACCGCAGCGCGCCTCTACACGGGATCGGCATCTTCGTCTCTATGGTCGCGTCCCCCTCCTTCATCGCCAGACCGGCGAGCACGAGCTTGAAGGTCGAGCCCGGAGCGTAGGCGGCCGACACGGCACGATTGAAGAGGGGACGTCCCGGATCCGAGTTGAGCGCCATCCACTCATCCGGATCCACCTTTCCGACTAGCAGGTTCGGGTCGAAGTTCGGCGCGCTGTACATGGCCAACACCGCACCGCTCGCCGGTTCCAACGCCACGACGGCGCCCGCCATGGTGTCCGGGAACAGCTCTGCGACGAGCTGCTGCAGATCGAGGTCGATGTTCAAGTAGAGGTCGCGCCCCGGAATCGCCGGCAGTGCATCGCGGCCGCGGAACTCGCCCACGATGCGGCCCAGGGCGTTGACTTCGACATAGCGTATGCCAGGCGTGCCGGAAAGTACTCCCTCATAGACACGCTCGACGCCGGTCTGGCCTACGAGCCAGCCGGGTTCGTAACCCTGGAACTCGGGCAGCTTGAGCCAGGCTTCGCTGATCTCAGCGACATAGCCCACGGTGTGGGCGAGCAAAGGCCCCGTTGTGTAGTAGCGTTTCGGGGCCGCCTCGATGACGATCCCGCCCGGCAAGTGCGCGCGACGCTCTTCGATGGCCGACACCTCAGCGAAGCTGGCATCGGTATCGACGACGACTGGTCGGTTCGGGTACTGCCGATAGCTGGCGATCAAGCGGTCGTTCGTCTCGGTCGAGTGACCGAGGATCGCGGCGAGCTCCCTGAGAACAACGCGTAGCGAGTCCGTGGACGAAGGCAACACCACGATGGCGTAACCGGGCACGTTTTCAGCGACGACCTTGCCATCACGATCGTAGACGGTACCCCTAGCAGCCGGTATCGGGAGCTCCCGGATGCGGTTCTCATCCGACCGCAACGCATAGGTCGTGTACTTGAGGATCTGGATGCGGAAGAACTGGGCCGTGAGCAGCAGTAGAATCAGCGCCAGAAGCCAGCGGGCCAGCCTGGCACGAGAACGCAACTGAAGTCGTCGCTGGCGGTGAGCCGTACTCACCTAACTCTCGTCAACGGCATGACCAAGTAGCCGACGACGCCCGTCAGAATCCCGTCCAGCGGGACCCGTAAGAAGATGTACGAGAAAGGATTCCCACCACCGCCTACGATCAAGTAGCCGACCGTCTCGTACAGCCAGGTCCCGACCAACAGATACGTACCGATGAACGTTCGCTCTTCCGCCAGAAAGACGTCGCGCGTCTGCGACCCGAGATAGCCGAGCAGCACGAGCAACAGCGTGGCCAAGCCGAAATAGCTAACGGCGATCGAGTCCTCCAAGACTCCGAGCACGAAGCCGACTGTAGCCGCAGCGCTCGGTTTCAGCGCTCGCGCCGCGATGAGAACGGCACAGACCACCAAGTTGGGGCTGACGTACCACGAGTCGAAGACTGGACGCAACGCGAAATGCAGGAAGGCGAGAGCTGCGATGGCGAGCGCAAGCGCCCCGCGACTCGGCGATCGGTCGGCCACGATCACTGGATGCTGTCCGTTCCCGAGCGAACCCAGATGTCGGTCACGTCGTCGTTTCCCTCTCGGCCTACGAGCACCATCACTTCGCGCACCGCATCGGGATAGACGAGCGGCCGGACGAGGTAGCTCCTCGACCAACCTGCCTCGGTCCGGGTGAGCTCGGCGACCTGTCCGATCGGCATACCCCTTGGGAACACGCCGCCCACCCCCGACGTGACGATTTCGGTGCCGATAGCGAGCTCTGCCTGGAACGGGACACCGTCGAGCCTCATGAGTTGAGGCCTTTCACCGAGAGACCTGATGATCCCGAAGACGCTGCCATCGGCCGTCATCGCGCTGGCACGGAAGTCTCGATGCGTCCAGAAGTCGCCCGTCGCCTGCCCCGGAGACACCACTCGTATCACGCCGACCATGCCGCCTGGAGCGACCACCGGTGCATCGGACTGGATTCCAGAACTCGAGCCCACATCGATGACGAACGAGCGCTTCACCAGCTCACCCGCGCGGCCGGCAGGATAGAGATTGGCCGGGACCCATCGCCCCCGCCCCCGCTCGGCCAGTCCTTGCAGCGCGCGAAGCCGCTGGTTTTCCTCCCGTACGTTTTGCCGCTCGAGCAGCTGCGCTGCGAGGGAATCTCGTTCAGCGCGAATCGCCTCCACCTGACGGCGCATCTCTCTGACGTCAGAGAAGCTGCTTTGGAGGTAGAACACGGGCGCCAAGGCCGTAGATTGAATCGCCGTCGCCAGCGTTAGCTGATGCTGGTGAGGTAGTGAAATCAAGACGACCGCGGCCAGGACCCAGAACACCAGCGAAAAAAGACCGCGACCAGCCGGTCGCTTCGCGCCAGTCTCCGGTTTGCCGCTCAGACGACTCAGGTAGATAGAACTCCCCGATATTTGGGAAGATCGTCGAGGATTCTTCCGGCGCCACGCACCACGCAAGTTAGCGGTTCCTCGTCTACGTGTATGGGCAGATTAGTCTCTTCCTGAAGCAGGCGGTCGAGTCCGCGGATCAGCGAACCGCCGCCCGTCATCACGATCCCGCGGTCCACGATATCGCTGGCCAACTCGGGTGGCGTGATCTCGAGAGCCCGTCGGACCGCCTCGACAATTTGTTGGATCGGTTCCTGGATGTGCTCCCGGACTTCCTCGGAGTGAATGCGGACCGTCTTCGGGATGCCGGAGACCAGGTCCCTTCCCTTCACATCCATCTCCCGTTCTTCGCCGACCGGGCTTGCCGATCCGATCTGAATCTTGATCGCCTCAGCCGTAGGCTCTCCGACCAGCAGATTGTAGTTCTTGCGGAGGAACGAAACGAGCGCCACATCGATCTCGTCTCCACCGACGCGGATCGACATGTCAGATACGATTCCGCCCAGCGCGATGACCGCTATCTCCGTCGTACCTCCGCCGATGTCGATGACCATATTGCCGGTGGGCGTCTCGACAGGGAGTCCGACACCGATCGCAGCGGCCATCGGCTCTGCCACCATGTAGACCTCTTTGGCGCCCGCAGACTGCGCGCCGGCCCGCACGGCCCTGCGCTCGAGCTCGGTAATCCCCGACGGCACCCCGATCACCACTCGCGGCTTCAGGCGGAATATGCGCTTGGCGGTAACGGTCTTGAGGAAGTGCCGAAGCATCACCTCGCTGATATCGACATCAGCGATGACTCCGTCTTTGAGCGGCCTAATCGCTTCGATGCCGCCAGGCGTTCGGCCGAGCATGTTCTTGGCCTCAAGCCCAACGCCCACCAGCTTGCCGTTCGACCTGTCGACAGCCACCACGGACGGCTCGTTCAGGACGATGCCTTCACCCTTCACATACACCAGCGTGTTGGCCGTTCCCAGGTCAACGGCGATGTCGTTGACCGGGAGCAGTCTACCAGAATTGAGCCAGTTGAAGCTCATTTGGATCAGTCACACTCCTTGAAGCGGCCGGCGGGGGGACATACCGCATTCCAAGCCGTCCCACCTGTACCGGGCGGACAGGAACACCCAGCTAGCTGAGAATAGTAGATAGAACGGGCGGGACAACGCAATCTCCCGCCCGTCGATGGACCGCTGACCTCGCCGCTTCCGGCTACCGGCCGTCTGCTAACCCAGTACCTCTTCGATCGGCGTATAGTCGAGATCGAAGGCTTCCGCCACACCCGAGCACGTCACCTTGCGACCGACCATGTTCACTCCCAACGCCAAGGCGGGATCCTCCCGACAAGCCTTTTCCCAGCCATCGTTGGCCAAAGTGATAGTGTACGGGAAGGTCGCGTTCGTGAGCGCGAGTGTCGACGTGCGGGGCACACCGCCCGGCATGTTCGCGACACAGTAGTGGATGACCCCATCTACTACGTACGTGGGGTGCTCATGCGTCGTCGGTTTCGTAGTCTCGAAGCAGCCGCCTTGATCCACCGCGACGTCCGCGATCACGGAACCGTCCTTCATGTGCTTCAGGTCGTCCCGCAGGACCAGGTACGGCGCCTTGGCTCCCGGGAGGAGGACCGCGCCTACAACGAGATCGGCCCGCGCGATCGCCTCTAGGATGTTCGGCCGGTTGGAATAGACCAGATCGACGTTCGCTGGCATTACGTCATCCAGATAGCGAAGCCGCTCGAGGTTGAGGTCGAGGAGTGTGACCCGTGCGCCTAGGCCGGCCGCCATCTTCGCGGAATGTGTTCCGACCACGCCTCCGCCCAGTACCACGACTTCGGCCGACGGCACGCCGGGCACACCGCCCAGCAAGATCCCGCGCCCACCGAAGTTCTTCTCCAGATACTTGGCTCCCTCCTGGATGGCCATGCGGCCCGCCACTTCGCTCATCGGCGTGAGGAGCGGAAGCTCACCGGTCGGAAGCTGCACCGTCTCGTAGGCGATCGAGATCGCGCCACTGTCTCTAAGCGCCAGGGTGAGCTCCTCGGACGCAGCGAAGTGGAAGTAGGTGAAGATCACCTGGTCCGGCTTGATGCGCGGGTATTCCACCGCGATCGGCTCCTTGACCTTCACAATCATCTCAGACTGCGCCCAGACCTCGTCTGCGGTATCGATGATGGCCGCGCCAACATCTACGTACGCATCATCCTCGAAGCCACTTCCCAGCCCGCCACCCTTCTCCACGAGGACGTCGTGGCCGTTCCGGACCAGGCTCTCGACACCGGCCGGCACCATAGCCAGTCGGTTCTCACCAGGTTTGATCTCCTTCGGTACCCCAACGATCATTTCTGTAGCCTCACTCGCTAAAGGCCAGACTGCTCTAACCGCACGGGATCTAGCTTTGACATGCGCCGGCCCTAGGGCGCCTGCACCCCTGGGCCCAAGCGAACGATGGTCTGCCGATCGGGAGCATAGTACTCTGCACAGATTTCGGCTACCGTGTCCTCAGCGACCGCGTCAATCCGCGCACAGATCTCGTCCAGCGTCAAGTACGGCTCGTCGTACAGCGCGATACCCGCCAACCGCTGCAAACGCGCCGAGGTCGACTCCAGCGACAGGATCACCTGCCCCTTGGTCTGGTTCTTCACGGAGTCGAGCTCGTCCCTGTCGAGGCCGGAGCCGGCCAGCGAACCCAGTTCCGCACAGACCTCCTCGACGGCCTGATCCGCAGTGTCAGGCCGCGTGGCCATGTACACTCCAGCCAGCCCGCCCAGGGCATAGAATGACTGGAACGAGTACACCGTGTACGCCAGACCCAGCTCCTCACGTACACGCTGGAACAGCCGGCTACTCATCCCGCCGCCCAGCGCCGTCGACGTCAGAATTGACGCGTATCGACGCGGGTCGCTCCTCGGAAACGTAGTCGCCCCCACACACGTGTGCACCTGGGCGCTTTCCCGCTCGTGAATGTCATGGCTGGGCTCCGCGGCGGAAGGCTTTTGCAAGTTCGGCGCCACGGCGCCGCCGGCATCTGTCGGGAAGTATTCGTGTACGAGATCCAGGAACTGCTCGTGCTGGACGCTCCCGGCGGCCGCCACCACGCAGGCGGCGGGCCGATAGGCCGAAAGCCAGAGGGCCAGCACATCGTTCCGGGTCATCGCTTTCACCGTATCCTTCGTGCCCAGGACCGGGAACCCGTACGGGTGCTCGCCCCACAGGGACCGGGCGTGGAGGTCGAAGACGAGTTCCTCCGGGGCGTCGAGAACCCCGGCGATCTCCTCGAGAATCACGTTGCGCTCGACTTCGAGATCGCTCTCTCGCAGGAGTGGCCTGAACGCCAGATCGGTGAGGATATCCACTGCTATCGGCAGGTGTTCGTCCAGCACCCGCGCGTGACACGCCGTGTGCTCGCGGGACGTGTAGGCATCTAACGCACCGCCGATCCCTTCTATGCCAAGCGCGATCTCTCGAGATGACCGCGTCTCCGTGCCCTTGAAGATCATGTGCTCGAGCAGGTGGGATGCGCCCATCTCTTCGGAGGGATCGTGACTGGAACCCCAACGGATCCACACGCCCACTGCCGCCGACCGCACGCCCGGGATATTCTCCGAGAGGACCAACGGGCCACCTTTCAGCTCGGTCCTGAAGACCCGTTCGTCTAGTTGTACGGTATCGGGAGAACCGGATATCGGCATTCAGTCACGAGTTGTCGAGAAGGGGACAAAAAAGCCCGTCCCGCACGTCTGCGGGACGGGCTTGCACCGAGAGGCCTTCAGTTTCACGATGACTCGGCCGTTTCCTGTTCGGCCGCCATGGCCGCCCGCCGAGACAAGCGCATCCGGCCGCGCTCGTCGACCGAGATCAGCTTCACCTTCACCACGTCACCGCTCTTAACGACATCTTCGGTCTTTGCGACGCGTCCTTCCTCGAGCTCTGAGATGTGGCACAACGCCTCAACGCCGGGAAGGATCTCGACGAAAGCGCCGAAGGTAGTCGTGTTCTTGACGACGCCCTCGTAGATCTTGCCAACCTCCGGCTCTTGAACGATCGCCTCGACGATTTCGCGCGCCCGCTCGCCGGCTTCGCCGCTCACGGACGAGATCGTGACGAGCCCACCGTCCTCTATGTTGACTTCGGCCCCTGTTTGCTCCTCGATGCCACGAATCGTCTTACCCTTCGGTCCAATAATCTCACCGATCTTCTCGGGGTTGACCTGCAGTGTGATGATCCGAGGCGCCATGGGTGACAGGCTCGAGCGAGGTTCGGCAAGGGTCTTGCTCATGATGTCGAGGATCTGCAGTCGAGCGGCGCGCGCCTGCGTCATCGCCTCACGCATCAGCTCTGTGGACAAGCCCCCAATCTTGACGTCCATCTGCACCGACGTGATGCCGTCGCGTGTGCCGGCCACCTTGAAGTCCATGTCTCCGAGGTGATCCTCGATGCCCAAAATGTCCGTCAGGATCGCAGACCGATCGCCTTCCTTGATCAGCCCCATGGCGATTCCCGCACATGGCGAGCGCACCGGTACCCCCGCCTGCATCAGCGCCAGCGAGCCGCCGCACACGGTAGCCATCGAGGACGAACCGTTCGATTCGAGGATATCGCTCACGACCCGGATCGTGTACGGGAATTCGTCGTAAGGCGGCAGCAGCGGCTGCAGGGCCCGCTCCGCCAGCGCACCGTGACCGATGTCGCGCCGGGACGGCCCGCGGAATGGACGGATCTCACCGACCGAGAACGGCGGGAAGTTGTAATGCAACATGAACGATTTCGATGTCTCCTGAGACACATCGATCGTGTCGATCCGTTGCTCGTCTCGGCTTGTTCCCAAGGTCACGATAGCCAAGGACTGCGTGCTGCCACGTGTGAAGAGTGCCGAACCGTGGGTACGCGGGAGCAGGCCTACCTCGCAGCTGATTGACCGGATTTCGTCCGGCCCACGTCCGTCTATCCGTTCCCCTTTGTCCAGTATCTGGGCCCGCAGCGTCTCATACTCGACGCTGTCGATGACGCTGTTGACCTGGTCGTCGTAGTTCTCTATCTCGGCCTTAAACTCCTCCGCGACCTCTTCGACTATGTCCTTACGCAGCTCGGAGAGAGCAACGTTGCGCTCCTCCTTGCTCGGCAGATTCAGCGCCTCGTCCACACGCATCGCGGCCAGCTGATTGACCCGTGCTGCCAGACCATCGTCCAGCTCCGGAGGGGACCACTCCATCTTCGGTTTGGCGTGCGGCTCGACCAGTTCTCGCTGGATGGCCACCAGTTCGCGGATCCCCTCGTGTGCGAATTCGAGCGCGGAGATGAACTCCTCTTCGGAGATCTCGAGCGCTCCGCCCTCCACCATGACGATGGAATCCTGGGAACCCGCCACTACGATGTCCACGTCGGAGAACTCGAGCTGCTGGAACGTCGGATTCAGAACCCATTCGCCGTCGAGCCGGCCTACACGAACTGCGGCGATCGGGTAGGCAAAAGGCGCGTTCGAGAGGTTCAGAGCCGCCGAGGCGGCGAGCAGACCGAGAACATCCGCGTCGTTCTCCTGGTCGGCCGAAAGGATGTAGATGACGACCTGCACCTCGTGACTGAAGTCTTTGGGGAACAGAGGCCGGATCGCGCGATCGATCTGGCGGGCGGAGAGAGTCTCCTTCTCGCCCGGCCGTCCCTCCCGCTTGAAGAAGCCGCCGGGGATCTTCCCCGCCGCGTAACTCTTCTCGCGGTATTCGACCATGAGCGGGAAGAACGGACGCTTGCTCGGTTTGTCGTCAACGACGACGGCACAAAGCACAGCCGTCTCGCCGAACTGGGCAAGAACGGCGCCGTCCGCCTGCCGAGCCATACGGCCGGTCTCCATCATCAGGGTCCGACCAGCGAAATCTCGTTCAATCAAAGTTGCCATAGTTTCCTACTGCTTAGGTAGCTCGTGATAATAGTGATGTAACGGAAGACCCCCGTACGAACATCGTCGGGGGTCACAGGGTCATCCTCGAAGCTTGAGGTCTTTGGTGAGTTGCCGGTACACTTCGGGGTTCGTTCTGTTCAGGTATCGTAGTAGTCGCCGGCGCTTCCCCACCCATTTGAGCAATCCCTGCCGACTGTGGTGATCCTTCGGATGCACGCGCAGATGCCCGGTCAGGTCCGCTATCCGTCGCGTGAGCAGGGCAATCTGCACAGCCGTGGACCCGCGGTCGCTGGGGTGTATCTGATACTTCGCTATGAGCGCTTCTCGCTCTTCCGTCGGCATTACCATTCTGTCGCCACTCT
>JBDHHL010000071.1:0-20786 GCA_039589375.1 Gemmatimonadota bacterium
TTTCCTCAACTACATGCATGGAAATACCCACCAGAAGGCGTACGCACGAGCGAGAAGTTCGTCATTACCAGGTATACGGCAGGGACGTCGGTCTTCCTGGACCGACTGTACTTCGATACCGTTGGCGATGAACGGCTGGAAGGCCTGTTTCTACTTCAAATACCTAGACATCATTCAGACAACATAGTTATCAAGGCAGACAAAAGCCTGACCATTTATCGGTTCATCTCAGATGACAACCTCAACGCCGCGTTCGAGAGCTGGACACCTTCTGACATCCCAATCCATGTCCGAGGGTTTAGCACTGCACATACTCGTGTCGTGAAGAAGGACTTTGCTGCGGGCATTATCACATTGAGCCCAGGTGGTCCCGTCGCATCTTCCCCCATATTGATAGAAGTTCACGACTATGCGGCCCCGGCTTTGGGATTTGAGGTGCTAAACTAAGGGAGACTGCGGCTCACAGTGAATTAGCCGAGTGGGCGAAGCCGGTCGGCGAGCAAACGCCCACAAGAATGCAGCTATTCTCTCCAGCGACTCAAATCGACCTGCATACATTGTTCCAGTTCAGAGAATTCATCTCGATACGCCTGACTGAGATGTGTTTTCAGTTCTCCATCGAGTGGCGGCAGCGATTTCCCTCTTGCCAAGATTTGCATGACCCTGCTTCGCGTCACAAAGTCGACAACCGGCTCTAAGCGCCACTTGCGCAACAGGCGTCCCTTTGCGACAAGACCGTAGAGAGTCTGAAACCTAGGGACGCTGCTCGAATGCACCTTCTGACTCCCGGCATTCTCAAGAAACTCATCCACATCGATCTCGAGGAAGTCCGCTAGTTGCTTTTTCGTGTTGCCGACATCTCTAACAGCATCCTCGAAGATCAGAGCCAAGATTTGGGCTCTATCAAAATAGCGCAGATACCGCCTGAGGAAGCGACTATAGTACCCTCTTTCCAGCGCTCTCGGCCGCTCGGCGACAAAGTCCTCGAAGGAACCCCGATAGTTTCTCCTCTGCACAAATAGACCATATTGTGAATACGCCCTGGCAACCGGATGCCTCATTATGACTATCAACTTGCTGCCGGGCAGTGTTGTGGAGATCCTCTTGGGGCACTCGCTACATTCAAGATATTGTGGTGAGATCTCTCCGATGGCTTGATATTCGGCCGAATGCTCCGGTGAAGGAAAGAATGCCTCATACCAACTTGGACCACACTCATAATACTGATCAAAGAAGTTGATCTCTTTACGTATAGTGGGTGTGTACACGAGTGGATGGCTGCTTAGTAACGTGTGCAGCCATGTCGTACCAGCTCGCGGCGCCCCAATGCCTAAGAAATTAGGCAGTGTCATCTAGCTTCCTCCTCGAGTGGAGCTGTGTTTCAAAGTTTCTAGTAGCTACGCTGCAGAATCTCATTCACTTGAGGTTGGGGAGGGAATGAACCTGCAGACAGGTCGCCCTCGACAAGTGGTAAGTCCTCCTCACGCTGCTTGGTTATGGCCGCGCTCGCAACTGCCAAACTCAGAAACAGCCAAGTTGCCTTCCGGTGCTCATAGGTCAGGGCAGACGCACCAATGAACCACACCGCCAGGACGGTAAGCCAGAACCTCGCGTCCCACTTCGGTTGGCTCAATATCTTGATCAAAGCAATCAGCAATATGATCGCAAACATCGTGAACCCTACTAGTCCAAGTTCAACCAGAACCGATAGAAAGGAGTTGTGGGCTAGTTTCCCCAAACTGTTCACGGAGCGATACATGTTACTACCCACACCTACAATCGGATGCTCTGGAAAGGCAGCGAAGCCTTCGCGCCAATTGTTTACGCGATTGTTGAGGTCGCCCTCGCTGATTTCCGTGTACGTGGTACCCAGCCGCTGGAAAGATCTCAGGGACTGAACATGTGGCAGCACGAAAAGGATAGTCGAAGTCAAAAGCACAAAGATCGGAATCCGCGCTGCCAAGCGAACACGGGTGAGCGAGCTGAGGCCGAACGCCAAGGCGACTATCGAGGCGATCAGGGCGGTGCGAGTGCCGGATAGGGCAAGGCCCAAGAAAGCTGCCGGGATGTAGGCGTAGTTTACAAACTTGAACAAGGAATTCATTCTGGGCGTCTTCATCGAACTGGCAAGATACCAGGCCACAGGTATCCCCATAACCACGATCAATCCGAACCCGTCAGGGCCGGTCTGAGCGGCGGGACTGAAGCGCTGAAACTGAGTATAGAAAGCGTTGCCGGCGAGATAATTGGCAACCGCATATCCAATGGCCACGTATTCGCCCAGGACGAAGGCCTGGAGCCCGGCCATGACTGCGGCTCGGGTGTTATAGAGATCCCAAAGAATAAGGACCATTCCCAGCAACTGAACCCACGTCACCACGTGAGTGAGAGTCCTGCCTGGGTCGGCGCTCCAGAAGAGACTGAGGGCGTTCCAGAGTACGAAAAGGAAGACCATTGTTTGAAATTGGCTGGGCTTACGAAATCGATTCGTGATAACCACTGCCGCCACCCAGAAGACGCCAGTCAGAAAACCGATGACCTTGGCCGCGGTCCCCAGGCCGGGAAACTCGATCACGCCTTCCCAAGGAACGACGAAGATGAAGACCAGCGACAGGACAAATGCGAAAGTGCGCATGGCCATGATTACTTTCCCCCGAGGATGTCGTACATCTCTACGTCCTCTTGTACTTCCAGCCTGGAAAGGCCAGGGCTACAAGTTCCAGCATCTGGTGCCACAGTGATCGTGCTACCAATCCTATGATCAGCAGATACACCAGGCCGCCCACCGTGATACAAAGTGATAGTAGCAGGTACACGTTCAATCCGTGCATCTCAAGCACATTCCGCAACGCCATGACGACCGCGACCATGATCAAGGAAGCGGCTAGTGGCGCCACGAACTGCCGCCCGTACGTTCGTAGATCGATTTGGATGAGCCTCCGCACGGCCACATAGGAGACCGGCGCGAACAAGTAACCAACGATGACGAATGAGGCGGCGACGGCCACTATGCCCCAGCGTACTGCGATCAGGAATCCGATCACGCTGCCAACAGAAGTCAGGAGCATGATGCCGAATTGCCACGAGGGTTTGCCCGAGGCCCTCATAATGCTGCCGTTGAAAGTCTGTACCGACTCGAGAATGCCAATGAACGCCAGAACCTGAAGGATCGGAACGCTCGGCGCCCATTTGTCGCCAAAAATGGCTGGAATCAAATCTGGCGCTAGAACGGCCGACCCGAGGAAGACAGGAAAGGCGAGCAGGCTCGTGTACTGCGTGACCTTGTAGAATGCGCGCCGCATCCGCTCCCGGTTGTGCTGAAGTCGAGAAAACGTTGGAAACGCCACAGAGTTGATGATACCGGTGACGAGTCTGAGTATGACCAACAGCAGCCGGTAACCTATGGTGTAGATACCCAACAACGTCGCCCCCAGGAAATAGCCGATGAGAAAATCGTTGGAGCGACGTACGAAGACTTTCAACAGGTTATTTCCGACGATGGAAACGCCAAAGCTGAACAGTTCCTTGTAATGTTTTGTGGACAGGTTAAGCCCCGGCCGCCAGTCGCTGGCTCGCCACAGAACAACAACTCCAGCCAAGCTAGCCGCCAGCTTCAGGCCAACCAGACTCCAGACGCCGAATCCCCCAAATGCCAAGCTCAAGCCGACGATACCGCCAACCGTTTTGGCCACCATCGATCGGACCGCCAGACTCTTGAAGGCGAGCCGGCGTTGGAGGATTGCCATCTGCGTGCTGCTCAGAGCGGTCAGTATGAAGCCAAGTGACAGCCACTTCACCACCGGGCCCAAACGTGGTTGGTGAAAGAACGCCCCGACCACTCCCGAAGCCGCCATGCCGCCAGCGGTCAACAGGATACCGATCAGGACGCTGATCCAGAAAGCTGTGTCGAGGTGTTCGTCCTCAAGATCCGTGCGCTGCACGATCGCGGCGCTAAAACCTTGGTCTAGGAAGATGCGGACAAACTCTGTAAAGACCAGGGCCAGGGCCACCAAGCCAAAGTCTTCCGGAGCCAGCAAACGCGATAGGACCACGAGGACAAGGAAAGAAATGGCCTCTCGCCCCCACTTCTGGATGACGGACCAGAAGACGCCCTGCATCGCTTTTTGCCGTAGGCTCATTACTACGAACTTCTCCCTTAGGCTTCGCTCGCCGCAGTAGGACTACTCGCTCGTCTTAGCCTGCAATCCGAGCCACGCCTCGTGAGACACGTCCTGCAGGTTGGCCTCGTGACCGACTTAGACAATTCTGACACCTCGCCGATTGAGGTGAAGCAACGGGTTATAGAGCGCATAGTGTTTAAGACGGCACAGAGTGAGATTCCAATTATTGAAACCGTTGCCCTGTGACTGGCGGTACCGTGCCACGTCCGCATCGAGCGTGGATCCGTATTCTCGTTGAAAGGTCGGGTACAACTCTCGTCTGACATAGTCGAAGAGCTCAAGGTCCGCTTGTTGGGCGTCGATGAGCAGTTGCCGAGTGGCGTCATCCTCCAAGAGGTCCCTTGCCAAGCTCTTATCGCGAGCCACGTTAACGCGCCGATACGAGATGTTCAGATCGTTGGCCAACAGCGCTTTCAACAAGACCATCGATTCATCGAATCGCTCGGTCAAGCCGACGAAGATGTTCTTGTTCTGGATGACCCGGATGGCCTCATCCACATCTTCCACGCCGGCGATCCACTTCGTCTGGTGGTTACGCGGCCAATCCCTCTGAATCCACTCTTCGAAATCCAGGTTCTCCTTCCGAGACACATTGACCTTATACTGAAAGCGGGATGCGCACAGCTTGAGCGGGTCGCGCATGAGAGTGAAATACCTGAATTCGGTACCCGGCTCGTGCAGATCGGCATAGGCCATGACGCGATGTCCGGCGATGCTCTTAAGGTTGGGGTAGAGCTTGCGCACACGCTGAAGGTCGGCGGCCCCGAAAGGCGGACCTGTCCACCGGGCGTGCCAGGGTTCCACCTGACAGTGCCGGAGGCCATAAGAACTACGGAGGATATGGCTGACCGTCGTGCCTCCAGTCTTATGCATGTGGACAAATACCAGCATCACGTTCCTCGTCGGCAGAACTCCGACCCACAGTCCATCATCGAGTTGCAATGGGGTCGGCGTTTACCTCGTTGCGCGCAGCCGCAAACGCCGCCAGGACCTCATCGGCGATCTCTTCCGTAGATAGCTGACCCGTATCAAAACGCAGCACCCTCGCTCGCCGAACGTCCAGAAACTCGGCAAGCGTCCGCTCGAAAGCCTCCCGGTAGCGGCGAAGGATGTCGTATGCCTCCCGGTCGGATTTGCCCTTGACTGCGTGCCAAGAGTCGCGGGCACGAATACGTTGCAGCAGCAGTACATCGGGCGCATCGAGCCAAACGATCATGTCTATTCTCGCACCCCACTGCTTCAACAGGTTGCTCCACCATCGCCGATAGGTGTGACTCGTGGTGATCTCGGGGCCAAACTCACGGAGGAAAGCCAACCGGTAGATGGGCCCATGATCCAAGACAGTCACCGTATCATCGTCAGGCGCCTCTTGTTCCAAGAGTTGAAGCCCCGCCTGCAGATATGCCATCGACCTCGTCTCTCTGCGATCGAACCACCGGCTATGGCGGTGTCGCCGGAGATAGGTAGGCAGTAGGCGAACGATATTGCCGATGACGAATGGGATCTTGTCGAGCTTCGAGAGACGAACATCGATATCCGGCGCGATATTGTCATCTCGTTCGCTCAGGGCACGCGAGAGCGTCGACTTTCCCGACCCTGCCGGCCCCATGACCTCGACCACGAGTGGCCCTCCGACCGCCGCCGCGTCGTCAGCCCGTCCGTTCCCCAGAGCCTCCACCATATCAAGCGCCTTCATTAGGATTCGTCGCGGCTGCGGGTGTCTTCGTATCAGGCAGAGTCCAATCGCTCGTACCGGCGTACTGCGCGTCGAGCCGTGCCTTTAGAGCGTCGCAAATCTCTTCGATCGCCGGATCAACGCCCAACCAGGTGTTCTTTCCGACCGAGCTCGCGAAGACGTCACCCACGACTGCCGAATCGAAGGGCAAGCCGAGAAAGCGGAAGACCCTTTGAAATGCCTGCACCGGGTTCTGGACTGTATCCTCGTACTGCATGATCAACACACGTGGGTCTGTGTGCAGGTTGAGATCGAAGTAGACTTGGTTGCGCATGTACCAGTACAGACAGGCAGCCTCCTCGTTGGATAGATCTTCGCGAAAGAGGTCGCCGAATAGCCGCACCGTCTCATCGGTTATGCGCTTGCCCCGTGCACCCAGCTTCTCGAACTCGCCGCGAGCCGTCCAACGCACGAGGTCTTTCAGAGAATGGCCCCACTGCATGCGCGCGCAGGAGTTCGCAACATCCTCATAGCGCCGATAGATCCAGATTGCCTTCGCGCCGTCGAACCGCGTGAGAAGGTCATCGGTGAATTGGGAGTCGAGAATGCTTCCGAAGCCCACGAGGGGGGCTGGTGTATGACGGATCAGCCTTTCGATGATCCAATCCGCACGAAGATGGTAGGCACTGAACGCGAGGCTGAGTTCGCTCTCCTGGAAGGCCCAACCGTGAGGAGAATTGCCGAGTGCTGCGCAAACCATGTTCGTCCCGGAACGATTGCAGCCAACCACAAAAACCGGGAGTTTCTCAGTGATCGGGTGTTGCGTTCGGCGCAACTGCCGCCACTTCCGTCCCCCTTCCGCCAAACGGTTCACTATCCTCCCAACGTCAAGCTTCTTGAGCCGTTTGACGAGCCATCTCCGCCGCCTCGAGCGCTCGTTTTCGGGACGCGTCTGGGTTTGGCGCCGTGAGCCCCAAGAGCGGCGGAGGCTATCGGGAGCGCTATTGTTCATATGTGTACCTCGGTATCCTCTACAGCTTTGACCATATGAGAGCTTTGATCGCAGCCAGTACCTCGTCCCTCGACTGGCTGGCATCGATGACGTGCGCGTCCGTGTGTTCCCAGTTCATCTCCCATATCTCCGCATTCCGCTCCCGCACGAAGTCCGGATCCTCATCGGGTCTACGCTGGAGGGCGATCTCTGGGTCGAGCCGGAGTACGATGAGCACCTCCGGCAATTGCGTTTGCCGGTAGTAGTGCTCCTCACGCGCCACCAAGCGCCTCGCGAATCGACTGGAGCGACTTGGGCTCAGGAATTGGTGAGCCAGCGGCCCCTCGGCCAGTTGGCTCAGGAATCGGGCGCCGCGAGGCCCATCCATCAGCGTGACTTGAGGTACGGGAAACCGATCGAGGATCGCCAGCCCACCATTGGCCGCAAATCGTCGAGCTCTGAGGTAGGTGTTGTAGCGATCGCGGGCTCTACAGACCTCTCGCAGCAGCCACGGATACCCCGGAGATACGGGGGATTTCTGGTCTAACGTCTCCTTGAACGAGGCGTCCACCGGGTACAGGCGGAACAGGTTGCCGACCTTGAGAATTGCTCGGACGATCGTCGTCGTCCACGACCAGTATGGCCTTCCCAGATGTACTCCTGTCGTTGCGAAGTTCTTCGAAAGCCAGCCGTAGAGCCCATCGATAGCGGTTGACTTGCCGGCGCCATCCCCGCCGATAATGGCGATCATGCCGCCCCCGCTCGCCAGGCGGTATCTCGGTGGAGATTTGAGAATACGCCTGCGAAAGGCCAATCTGGCACGATGCCAAAGCTTCAAGTAGACAGCGACGGGGACTGGCCGACGAGCGTTCGCCCGGAGGCTGGCCAGCAGTCGTCGCCCAACGCTCGCCCGCCGCCAGGCGGGGCAATCCGGCTGGAGCGCCCGGACACACCTGGCGAACAGCTGCCCGTCTATGTACGGAAGATGTCGCTTCAAGATGTCGAGAACGCGGTGGTGACTAATGCGAGCCTGTAGGTAGGCCAGCTCTTCTCGCTCGGCGCGCTTCAACGTCCCCTGGCCAGCGAGCATCACATCCCACGTGCAATGCTTCAGCATCATCCGAACAACGAGGACGATGAACTCAAACTCAACCGCAGGAACCTTGAACAGCTCGCCCTGGGTGGCCGACTCGATATACGGCCGCTCGATCGGAAGGCGATAGTTCTTTGCCATATCATGGCCCAGAACGAGCTGATAATGGGCATGAACATGAATCACTCTATCCGCCGCCCGATCGTAACCGAAGTAGTCCACGACACCGGGCAATCGTTTCTCGGCCGATGCCTTCGCCGGTTTGAACGCAAGGCGGCCCAGGATGCTTATGAACCTTGGGACGTCGGCCCGATTCACCAGAAGATCGAGATCGTTGTCGCCGCTGGCTGAACGGTCGAGCGCATTGTTGCTCTTCCAATGGCAATAGGATATGCCTTCCGCTTCCAATGCCTGGCACAGTGTTCTGACCAGACCGACGACAGGGGGGGCTTGGACGAAACCACTATCGAGCGGGCCATTCGATTCGCCCGAAGCCTCGCTTTGACTGCAGCCCGGGTGGGTAGTGGGCATGGGTTGGCGATGATTCATAAGAGTCTCTTGGTACCGCAGTTAAGCTCGCAAACTTCCGCGACCCTTAAGGATCACGAACTTCGTAAACAACTCTGGCACCGCTGTTTAGGTCCTCTACTGAGAAATACAAGACATCCGAGATGTCATTCGATGAATTAATCAACCACACCTTATGACTGGCCTTACTGTACTCGACCACCTTGTTCCAGCTTTGACCTTCATCCGCTGAATACATCAGCAGACATTTCGTACCAGCTGCCGAATACGGCAAATACGCCCAGATTTCGTTGCCTCTCTTCGATTTTCGCTGGACCATGTTCATTATCGGGCTTCTTCGATAAGGGTCTGGCACAACCCTCTTGTTGAATTTCTCGCCGTTTGATGATTCAACAACGAAATTGGTCCCACCCTGATAATCGGTCCCGAAGAGAATCTTCCCATCGGTTTCGGTGACGGCCGTGTATCCTCCCATTTGGATGTGGAACTTGGTGATCGGCTTCCAGTTGCTAGGATCTTGCAGACCAGATGAAGTCAACGCATCGCTCACCCACAGCTTCTTGTAGTTGTCACCGTCGGCCATGAACACCTTGTTGAGCAGCCTACTGTACCTGACCAAGTGAACGTGTTTGTTGATTCCTCTCTTTATCAAGAAGTCTGACTTGTCCCATGTTTCGCCGTCATCAGAACTGAAGTAGAGGTATGCCAGTTTCTTCCATTCTCTTTCGTTCCAAACGTTCCCATACTCCGCAATCACTAGCGCCCCGGACGGCGTTTCCGTCATTCCGTTGTTGTGCCTGAAGAAGCTCTCGGAAGAGCCCAAATCCAATGTCTTCTCAAATGAGTTGCCACCGTCCGCACTTCTATAGACGGCGCCTTTGACGCATACAAAGACCGTGTCTTGACTGGAAACGAATATGGACTTGATCCGTTCGGGGAAGCGCTCGAGGAAGACTATGGACTTGCCATTGTCAACGCTCTTGTACAGATCTCTATCCTCTGGATAAAGGCATCCAAGAAGTTCTTCGTTGTCGTTGATGAATAGCACCTTCCAATTGTGATCGACGCGAGCAACGGATTGCCCTCTGCTCTTGAACTGATCTTCTAGGGTCGAGGTGAACTCTGAATCGTCCAGCCTTTGTGTCTCTAGTGTCAGTGGCTCGTTCTTCAACGACAGGTATTTCTTCTTCGGAAACAGCCTCAGTCTGTGCAATAGCTCCCAGACCATGAACGAGGCGATTTCACTAAACTTCCGATACTCGTATATGTCGCGAGCGAGGAGAAGCGGGTTCTTCAGCCCCTTCTTCTCGAGAAGTGCGGAATAGCGTTTTGTGAGGTCACGCCCCATGACAACTCTCGCTGGTCATGAATATTCTCGACTGGCGCTTCAATAAGGCGGCAATTCGGCTAGCGCCTCCCGGTTTCGTCCCGCTGAACGCTACGTCTCCATCTCGGGCACCAAGGCCCTCCGGGACGCCACGCTGCGCCGCGGCCCGGGAAGCAGCGCCTTCAGGCCAATCCATACCAGATGCGGCCGCAACAGGGGCAGCCTCCAGATGGCGCGCGCCATCTCGTCCCGGTTGTATTGTCCGAGAAAATCCCGTACCGCCCGGTTGACGTTCCAGACCACGGTGTCGTAGCCGCGGTTGTCCAAGCGTTCCAGAACCAGTCTGAGCGCCCAGTGCAAATCCAGCTCGCGCTTGACCGGTCGCAGCTCGCGGGCATACGAACTGCCGTTCAAGAGAGCGCGCGCGGCCGCTTTCGCCCCCCACAGACCTGTTACGGTCCCGCCGACCGTCGTGACCTTCACTTGTCCGGCGGCGTCGCCCACCAGCAGAACCGGGGCACCGCCCACGCTTCCTTCGGGCCGCAGTCTTGGGTGGTGCATGGCCACTTGCGCACTCTGGTACGCGAGCGGCTCCAGCCTGTGGTGCTCGAGGAATTCGCGCAGCAGGGCGCGCGTGTCGCCATGCGCATCGCCGACCAGACCGGCGACACCCACCTCCGGCGATTCGGGAATCAACCAGAAGAAGAAACGCGTTTTCCCAACGTCGAACCACACCTGGGTGACCTCCGGATCCCAATCCGGCGGCAGGCGGACCTCGGCCTGCACGATCGGTACCCTGGGAGGCAGGCCCAGGCCGGCGACCCTGGCCACATCGCTGGTGACCCCGTCGGCCCCGATCACTGCCCCAGCCGTCACCCAAGCATGCATGCGATCGGGCGCACCAAAGCCCAGCTTCGCGCCGCCAGAGTGCGGGTGGATCTCTTGAAAACGGTAACCGGAGTGCAGCGTTGCGCCAGCCTCCAGTGCCCGTCCTCTCAGCCAGTAAGTGAGTTGGCTTCGTTCGATGATGACATCGGGCTCGCCCAGTTCTACCCTAGCGAAGGCATTCGGTGTGGCCACGTCCATGAAGCGGATGCTGTGCAGGACAGCCGACTCAGGCTCATAGCCCAGCAAACGCCGAAGGTGCGGCGTGATGATGTAGGTGCGGCGGGCGGGCTGTAACTCGGGCTGACGCTCGAAGACGCCCACCGTAAGCCCGGCGCGGGCCAGTTGTTCGGCAGCGTAAAGACCGGCGGTTGATGCTCCGATAATGGCAACGTCGTATCTCAATTTCCGTCTCCTCGCTCCGGCGGCGATGCCGAGCGGCACGTGTAATGACAATCGCGAACACCATGGTCACGGCACCGGTCGGCTGTATACCAGCGACCACTGCACTCCAGATCCGGTTAGCCCCGGCCCGCGGGCGAGAGACAAAGCAACCCGCGTGCCGGGCTTTGTCAAGCGTCACCCAATTGCGTAACTGATTACACCAGAGCGACTTAGGTGGTGACGTCGGGGCGAGGTCGATGTGGAGGCTAAGTGCTATTCGGACCTAATGACCGAATCGACCAGACTCGGGACCCGACCGGCGGCTCGGGTCTTCGGCCCTGCCGATGGGTCGATCAGCGCCCGCGAAGCCCGATCGTGTCGACGACCGTCTTCAGTAGGATGATGATGTCGAGCCAAAGCGATTTGTGCTTGATGTAGTAGAGGTCGTATTGCAGCTTCAGCAGCGCATCCTCCTCAGAGTCGCCGTAGCCCTGCTTGACAAGCCCCCACCCGGCCATGCCGGGCTTAACGGCGTGGCGCACTCGGTAGAAGGGGATACTCGCGGCAAGTTCCTCTACGAACTCGGGGCGTTCCGGCCGCGGACCGACCGCGCTCATCTGGCCTTTCAGAATGTTGAGAAACTGGGGGAACTCGTCGATATGCGTCTTGCGGAGCAGGGCGCCGACCCTGGTTACCCGCGGGTCGTTCTTTTGGGCCCAGACCGCCTTGCCGTTTTCCGCGTCCGGAACCATCGAGCGAAACTTGTAGACCCAGAAGGGGCGCCCACCTTTGCCAACTCGCTTTTGCCTGTAGAAGATGGGCCCCGGACAGTCCAGGTAGATGGCTGCCGCGATCACCGGCAGAGCTGCCAGAAGAAAGAGCATGCCAACCCCGGCTGAGAGCACATCGAAGACGCGATTGACCACCAGTCGCGTGGCGCGCGTGCCAGGGTGGTCGATCGGCATGGACACATACCAGTTATCTCCCACGTGCTCGATCGGCACCCGTCCCGTGAGCTGTTCGTATAGGAGTGGCATGGGGACGATCTCGACGCCGGACTCCAGGCAATCCATCAGCATCTGGAGGAGCGCGCCGTCGATCCGATCCGTGACTGCCAAGATGAGCGTCGTGATGCGGTGGCGGGCGATCAGCTCCGGTAGGGTTCCCCTTGGCCCAAGCACGCGCAACACCGTGGCGGAGTTGCCGTTCTTGTGCGTGGAGATGATGTGGTCCAGCTTCAGGTGGTCGTCGTCAACGAATCCGGCAACCTGGTAGGCTCCGTTTTCGTGCTCCAGGACGGCGTGTGCGATTTCCCGCCCTGCCCGTCCGGCGCCGATGATCAGCGCACGGCGGTTGAACATTGGCCGGACCAGGACGAGCACGTACAGGCCGCGACCGGCTACCAGAAGGAGCAGGGTCGACCCCAGATAGGCGGCCGAAGCCGCGAGGGGCAGGCCGGTCCAGAAGGCCGGGTAGAGGATCACCCATGTGATGGCCCAGGCCGCGAACCCGGCCCGCAGGACCGCGCGGGCGCTGGTCGTGAATCGGCTGGCGATGCCCAGTGCGTACACGTCAAAGGTGAAGCCCAGGGGCAGCCACAGGGCACTGGCGAGGACGAAACGCCAGGCGTGTGGGAGCAGTAGACTCCAGCTGAGGCTCTGGCCGGAGCTCAGCCACAGGCCGGCGACCAGGGCTGTGTTGACAGCCAGCAGATCCAAGGCCATCAGGACCAGCCGCCTCTCGGAAACCGGCAGCGAAAGCTGCAACGGCTGCCCGAGTTCCTGGAAGACCTGTCCCCGAGTTCCTGGAAGACCTGTCCCGCAGGGACCCGGGTAGCCTGGCCTAGGCTGCTCAACAAACCTCTTGCTCGGCGTTCTACGTGGGATTCCATTATGCACCCGCAGCGTTTCGTACCGCTTCGTGATTCGCTGCGTGCACGCCGTGAGACGAGTCCCGGGTGCCTAGCGGCGACATGTTCCTTCTCGAAGAATGATCGGAACTCCCTTGTTGGAGGCTGCTAACAAAATCATCCGTGAATTCCAGCCAGTCGGCCCGACGCAGACGTCGCACCCCCACTGCAACTGTGGCATAGGCGCCCTGTTGCAACGTCTCACCACTCGTGAGGTGCACAGACATCAAATGACCAAGCGCAATGCTCGGCCCCCTTGTTGCGCAACAAGCCGAGAGCCCTCTACTCCCTGCCTCGCGCTTCGATGTTCTGCGGTGTGTCATGTTAACAGCCTCTTAGTGAGCAACAGTCATACCGAAAATCGTTTAGAGAGAACGTTTTCTACCCGGCACGATGGCCATGGAAAAGTAAGGGTGTCGCATGCGCTGACGGTTCGTGTGACCTACAGGTGAGTGCTTGACTGTGACGGGTGCAGGAACTCGAAGTCTTGAGCAGCTCGACCGCCGTCGGGGGAGTGTCAGCAGACCGACGTCGGGGGCGCGTACTGCAGGGTTTGGGCCGAACCCGAGCCACCTTCTCCGAGCGGTGCGCGCCGGAGACAGAGAGACAGCCACTCTCGTCGATTCGCATCGGGTGCGGCACATTCTCGCAACGTTCACTGCCATACTACCTTCGAACCGCAACGGCCTCGCGCCAGCGCATCGCCGCGACGCTAGCGACGAAGTGCGGCGCAGCTACAAAGCAGCAAGTGGTTTAGGACTCATAGCCTGGCCCAACTCCTGCATTCTTTGGCTGCGCCGATGAGGACGGTGCTCGCTGGAGGTAATCCCTTCACGCTGCTGACTACCGAGGCGACGTCATGTCTCGGGCCGGCTGTTAAAGCGCTCCTGCTGATGCCACCGCACGCATTCCGTGGGAAGTTCGAGCGCCTCACACGTGTCAGACCAAGAGTGAAAGCGATGGTCACCGTCGCATCGTAGATGGTGCGCTTTGTCGTTTTCACACCACACTGTTCGTGCAGGAGGATGCATGTCTACAACGACGAAAGTCGCGTTCCGCGCGCTCGGTGCGAGCGCAGCACTTATTCTGTTCGCTGCGTGCGCGCAGGAGCGGCAGCCCTTCGAGTCCGACGTCAGGACCAACTTGCCGCAAACAGCCGGCGCTGACGTTCGCGTCGCGCGCGTCATCGAGCCCGACCAACTCGGCCTCGCCATCCCCGCCGGGCTCGCCTTCTCGCCCGGCAACGGCATGCTGCTGCTCGTTACGCGCACACCAGGCACGCCTCCTGGCTCGGCTACCGATATCGAAGCGATCACTCTGGACGAGGACCGGGCCGGGACCGTCCGCCTGGCGGCCGCGGTCACCGACCCCATCAACATGGCCTTCGATGGCAGCGCCAACCGCCTGCTGATCTTCGAGTCCGAGAACGGCCAGCTGATCGAGATTCCGGCCCGAGCTGATGGTAGCCTGGATCCTCAGACGCTCAGGCGGATCGATGCTGAAAGCTGGGGACTCGAGAGCCCTCAGGGATTGACCGTCGATCCGGCCAGCGGACGGCTCTTCATTCTGGACGCCGAAGGGCCGATGATCGTCGGAGTCGAACCGGATCCTCAACGGGGCTTTGAGAGGCCGATCGTCTCCGAGATCGACCTGGGCTGGGCCGGCTCGTCCGATCTCCGGGGCCTCGCGCTCGATCCGACCGATGGGAACCTCCACGTCCTCGAGCCCTCTGCACAAACGCTCTACGAGCTGACCGAGACCGGCCAGATCGTCGCGACCCGTGATCTGTCCGGGTTCGAATTCCGTAACCCACAGGGTATGACCTTCGGTCCGAGCGGTGACAGCACGGACGATCCAGCAGAGATGAGCCTGTACATCGCCGACAGCGGCCTGGGTGGCGCAGGCAGCACCTTCGCCGAAATTGGGCACATCACGGAGCTGTCATTCGACCTGGCCGTGGCAACAACGGCAGCGCTCTTCGCTCCGGAGGTGGCGTCCCTAGTTCAGACCATCAGAACCTATCAGTTCAACCCGCCCAGCCCTGATCCCGCCGGTATAACCTGGCTGGGCCACCGGGAGCATCTGCTGATCAGCGACTCCGAAGTCAACGAGATGAGGATCTTCCAGGATGTGAATCTGTTCGAGATCGACACGGATGGCAATCTGCTCGAGACCGGCAACACCACGATTCACTTGAGTAACAACGAGCCGACCGGCGTCACCTGGAACCCTACCAACAACCACATTTTCATCTCCAACGACGATAGGGACGAGATATACGAGATGGACGCCGGTCCCGACGGGGTCTATGGCACGAGCGATGACATCGTGACATCCTTTGATACCGGAGCTTTCGGCAGCGGCGACCCGGAAGGGGTTGCGTTCGATGCCTCGCAAGGAGTCCTCTACATAATCGACGGAGTAGACGCAGAAGTATACCGGGTCTCGCCAGGTAGCAACGGCGTGTTCGACGGCAGGCCGCCGGCCGGCGACGATCAGGTTACCAATTTCGACACGAGGAGATTGGGGCTGACCGACCCGGAAGGCATCGTCTCCGACTCGGACTACGGTCACCTTTATGCCGTCGGTAAACCAGTCAATACGGTGTTCCACATCACGACCACGGGCGAATTGCTGCGCGAGATCGACATTTCTGCGGCGAACGCCGATAAGCCCGCGGGTTTGGGCTATGCGCCCGGCAGCGTGAACCCGGGTCAGATGAACCTGTATATCGTAGATCGAAATGTGGATAACGACTCAAATTCCAGGGAGAACGACGGCGAGCTATACGAGTTCTCGTTGCCGTCTTTCGACGGGAACACAATGCCGACGGTGACGATCACGGCGCCGGCGGATGGCTCGACGTTTGTCGACGGCGATCCCATCACCTTCACCGGCACGGCATCGGATTCCGAGGACGGAAACCTGACTGCCAGCCTGACCTGGACTTCGAGCCGCGACGGGACAATCGGCTCGGGAGGGTCGTTCACGACGACTGCGCTGTCGCCGGGCACGCACACGATCACGGCGTCCGTGACCGACAGCGGCGACCTACAGGGCTTCGACGTGATCAGCCTGACGATAAACGTCGAAGGATTGAATACGCTAGAAGTACGTGTAGCTGCAAGTACCGATGACGCTGAAGAAGACGCCTCAGGGAGTGTCGACCTGACCAGCAGCGATTTGGAGATGGTCTTTGACGGCAGCGACCAAACGGTGGGCATGCGTTTCAACGGAATTACTGTTCCACCGGGGGCGACGATTCTCAGTGCCTATATCCAGTTCCAGGCGGATGAAACCCAATCTGTAGCCACGTCCCTCACGCTTCAAGGAGAGGCGACGGACAACGCGACAACGTTTGACAATGTTGATTGGAACATCTCGTCGAGGAGCAGGACATCAACTTCGGTATCGTGGTCGCCAGTGTCGTGGAATACGGTCGGTGAAGCGGGAGCAAATCAGCGCACGCCTGATATCTCGTCGCTCATTCAAGAGATCGTGAATCGGTCCGGCTGGGCGAGTGGCAACTCGCTCGCGATCATCATCACCGGCACGGGCGAGCGGGTCGCCGAGTCGTATAATGGGACATCAAATGCAGCTCCATTGCTTCACATAGGCTATTTGGTGGAGTCCTCGCAGAACGATCCGCCGGTGGCCAACGACGATGACTTCACCGGCAACCCAGTGGACGAGGGCGGCACGCTGACCAACCTGAACGTGCTGGCCAACGACACCGATAGCGACGGCACGCTCGACGCGACGAGCGTCACCATCACCGGCGCCACCAACGGTGTGGCGACGGTGAACCCCAACGGCACCGTGAACTTCACCCACGACGGCTCCGAGACCAGCACCGCCAGCTTTACCTACACGGTGGACGATGACGGCGGCGCGACCAGCAACGTGGCGACGGCAAGCCTGGCGGTGAACGCTGTGAACGATCCGCCGGTGGCCTTCGACGATGTGGGCAGCGTGGTCGAGGATGGCACGCTGAACGAGGGCGCACCGGGGGTGTTGAGCAACGATAGCGACCCCGAGGGCGATCAACTGGCGGTCAGCGAGACACCGATCACGCCTCCGGCGCACGGGACGCTTACTCTGAACGCCGACGGCTCTTACACCTACATCCATGATGGCAGCGCGACGACGAGCGACAGCTTCCAGTACGAGGTCTCTGACGGCAACGGCGGCACCGACACCGCCACGGTCAATCTCACGATCACGGGGCAGCCTGGAACCGTGGTCGTGCTGACACCCAGTGGAACAGATGGATACAGCACCGTAGGCGGGAAGAACGCGGATAGGCATCTACAAGTCGCTGTGACCCTGGTTGATGGCACCGGAGCCCCTATTGCGGGCGCCACCGTGACTGCCACGATCAGCGGTCCGACGACGGGAGGCGGCACCGCAATCACGGATGCGTCGGGCACTGCAGTCTTCAAGATCACGAACGCTCCGTCGGGCACTTACACGACGACACTGAACGAGGTGATAGCTACCGGCTATACCTGGGACGGCAACACACCGCCGAACAGCTTCCCCAAGTAGGCGGCTCGAACATACACGGGAGCGAGACCACCGCCACGCTCGAGCTAGTTGGCGGTGTTCCTCCCCGCGACAGGCTGTGAGAAGTGCGGGCTCAGCTAACAAGCTAGGCCCGCACTTCGTCATTCCCATGCGCAGCTCTTAGCCACCTATGCCGACGCCGCGGCCGCCCAAGCCTCTTTCGACCAGCTTCAGTTACTTCGGCTCGTCCAGCGCCCGGAATGCTCAGAAGCGAGCAAATCCTCCTGAATCACCGGGGAGCCAAGCGGCAAGTGGAGTATCGATGTCCGTGGCCTGACTCGTGCACCCTGACGCTGGAATAAAGAGAAAAAGTGCTCGGTGGAGGTGATTCCTTCAAACCGCAGACAGCCAGGCGACGTCAGGCCCCGGGCTGGTCCGCTGGGCCATCCTGCTTATGCCACCGCACACATCGTGTGGGATGGCCGAGCATCTCGCACGTGGGCAAGCCCTATTCAGCGACGGCTTCCATCGCGCCGGAGATGCTATGCCTTGTCGTGCTCTTACCACACTCTCTTGTGCAGGAGGCGGCATCGGTACATCGACGACGATCGCGTTACGCGCGCTCGGCGCGAGCGCAGCACTCATCCTCTTCGCCATGTGCGCCCGGGAGGGGCATCCTTCCGAGCCAGACGTCAGAGACAACTTGCTGCAGACAGCCGCTACGGAGGTTCGCGTCGCTCGCGTTGTCGAGCCCTGCCACATCGACCTTGCGAACCCCATTGGTTCAGCCTTCTCGCCCAGAAGCACGAATGCCCACCTTCGACGGTGAAGGTTAGTCCCCGGTGATGGAGCTATAGGTCGCCGGAGATGCAGCTTGACGACGGAGAACTAGGAGATCGCATGAGCTCGACTCGCAAATGGTCATTCCCGGCAGTCAACATGTACGGGACTCTATTCTTAGCAGGCACAATGGGCATGGCCGTCATCCTCGTGGCCGGGTGCGAGCAGGAGCCTCTGGGTCCATTGGCCGAGGTCGACCTTTCGGAAACCGGAGGCACCGGGCAGGTGCTCATCGGCGCTGGGGATATACACGCCGCCTGTGGGAGTAGCGGTGATGATGAGACGGCCGCTCTCGTGGACTCGCTCCTGGTGGAGCATCCGGATGCGCTGGTGTTCACCGCGGGCGACAACGTCGACCAGGACGGCACGGCGCAAGAGTACTCCGACTGCTACGAGCCCAGTTGGGGCCGGTTCAAAGATCGGACGTGGGCCACGCTCGGCAACCACGAGTACTCGCTCGGGAACGCCGACCCGAGCTTCGACTATTTCGGTGAGCGGGTTGGGCCGAGAGACCTGGGCTATTACAGCCTGGACGTAGGGAACTGGCATCTCGTGATGCTGAACAGCAACGCCCAATACGTTCCCCAGGATCTGGGGTCTCCTCAGGATCAGTGGCTCCGCGCGGATCTCGCGGCCACAACGAAGTCCTGCGTCATGGCCGTCTTTCATCATCCTCGCTTTTTTTCGTGTTCCGGCAACAGCTGTGACTTCGTATCGAGCAGAACGAAGCCGTTTTGGGATGCGCTGTACGAGTACGGTGCCGATGTGATCGTCAACGGCCACTCCCATCATTACGAGCGATTCGCACCCCAAGACCCGGACGGAAACCCCGATGCGGACTCCGGCATTCGAGAGTTCATCGTGGGAACCGGATCCGGCGCCTCGACAGAGGATAAGCAGGCTCCCAACAGCGAGATCCTTGCCAACGAAGGAGCACCCGGGGTCATCAAGTTCACCCTCTACGACGATAAATCGTACGAGTGGGAGTTCATCCCCGTTCCTGGACATACCTTTGGTGATTCGGGTACCGGCACATGCTCGGGTGCCGGGCCCATCGCTGACTTTGCGTGGGCGGCGACTGACCTCACCGTCGACTTCACCGATACGAGCAGCGATCCCGACGGCACGGTGACCGGATGGAGTTGGGACTTAGGTGACGGCACGACCTCGACGCTGCAGAACCCATCGCACACGTACGCAGAGGTGGGGACGTACGCGGTGACTCTGACGGTGACCGATAGCGACGGCCTCACCGGCACGACGACGAGGTCGGTACCTGCCGGTCCCCACGCTCCGACGGCTGACTTCACCTGGGCAGCGAACGAACTCGCGGTCGACTTCACCGATACGAGCAGCGATCCCGACGGCACGGTGACGGACTGGAGCTGGGACTTCGGGGACGGCGCGACGTCGACGCTGCAGAACCCTTCACACAAGTACGCCGTCGACGGCAGTTACGAGGTAACTCTGACTGCCCGAGACAACGACGACCTCACTGGCACGACGACTCGAACGGTAAACGTGGCGTTACGTACGGGTGCCGTAATTCACATTACCTCCAACGGCAGTGGCACTGTAGGCGGCGTCAGCTTCGAGGACGAGGACATTTTCACCTACGACAGTGACACCGACACCTGGTCCGTCCACTTCGACGGAAGCGACCTCGGCCTGGACAGCTCGAGCAAGCAGGACGTCCGAGCCTTCGCACTGCTCGCGAACGGCGACATCCTGCTGCGGTTGAAAGACCCTACTACCCTCCCGGATGTGGGAAGCGTGGAACCCTCCGACATCGTACGGTTCAGCGGTTCGACTGGCCCCAACACCAGCGGTACGTTCTCGGTCTATCTCAGGGGCGCTGACGTCGGTCTAGCCGGTGAGGAGATCGACGCAATCGGCTTCGCGCCTGATGGCCGGCTGGTCGTCAGCACAGAGGGATCGTTCAGCGTGCCTGGGGCATCCGGTGCAGACGAGGACCTGATCGCTCTGGATGCGGGCGGAGCGACCTGGTCGTTGTATTTCGATGGCTCAGATGTGGGGCTGGACGATTCGTCCTATGAGGATGTTACCGGCATCTGGATCGATGACATCACCGGCGACATCTACTTGACCACCAAGGGCCCGTTTGCGGTCCCAGACGTCAGCGGCGACGCATCGGCCATTTTTGTCTGCAGTCCAGGCGCGCTAGGCACGCCCACATCGTGCAGCTTCTCATCGTTTTGGGTTGGGTCGGAGCATGGACTGAGCAACAACGTGATCGGGATTCACATCGAGGGCTCAGCGCCGCCTGCGAACCAAGCACCGACGGCGAGCTTCACCTGGGCCGCGACGGACCTGGCAGTCGACTTCACCGATGCGAGCAGCGATCCCGACGGTACGGTGACGGGCTGGAGCTGGACCTTCGGGGACGGCAACACCTCGACGCTACAGAATCCCTCGCATACTTACGGGGCGGCGGGCAGCTACAGCG